>CAZUVA010000090.1:0-4892 GCA_964622755.1 uncultured Zetaproteobacteria bacterium | reverse complement strand
CCGGCAAATCTTTCAGATTATCCAGTGAACCGGCATAAGTCAGCAGATCAAGATTAACGATATGCACATCCGGATAGCTGGACAGCATGAAACGCACATAGTTGCTGCCGATAAAACCGGCTCCGCCGGTTACCAGAATATTTTTTGGTGTATATGTCATCGGAATTCCTTTAACACCTGTAATAAGCTCTGTACCAGTCAATAAACTGCCCCACACCCGCATCGATATTTGTGACTGGTCGATAATCCATATCACGCATCAGGTCAGCAACATCAGCATAAGTAGCCTGCACATCACCGGGCTGCATGGCCATAAACTTCTTCTTCGCCTCGATACCCAGCGCTTTCTCAATGGCAGCGATAAAGTCACCCAGTTCAACCGGACTGGCGTTTCCGATATTGTAAACGCGCCATGGCGCTTTGCTCGAACAGGGATCCGGTGCTTTACCATCCCAGTCAGGATTTGACTTTGCAGTATGTCCCAGCACACGGATCACACCTTCAACCACATCATCAATGTAGGTGAAATCCCGTCGCATTTTACCGTGGTTGAACACATTGATCGTTTCTCCTGCCAATATCGCTCTGGTAAACAGAAAATAAGCCATGTCGGGTCTGCCCCAAGGGCCATAGACTGTAAAAAAACGCAATCCAGTCGTCGGCAGTCCATACAAATGTGAATAGGTATGCGCCATCAGTTCATTGGCCTTCTTGGTTGCCGCATACAATGAAATCGGGTGGTCGACATTATCATGTACCGAAAAAGGCATCGACTCATTGGCCCCGTATACAGAGGAAGAAGAAGCATAAACCAGATGTTGGATGTCGTTATAGCGGCACCCCTCCAGAATATTGGTAAAACCGACGATATTGCTATCGATGTAGGCGTGCGGATTCTGCAATGAATAGCGCACCCCGGCCTGAGCGGCCAGATGAACCACCTGATCGAACTGCTCTTCTGCAAACAGATGTTCCATGGCCGATCTGTCCGCTACATCCATTTTTACAAAACGAAACCCGATTTTTTCTATCAACCGATTAAGCCGCGCTTCTTTAAGGCTGACATCGTAATAATCATTCAAGTTATCCAGCCCGATCACCTCATCACCAGCTGCCAGTAACCGGTGGCTCAAGTGGGAGCCGATAAAACCCGCAGCACCCGTTACCAGCACCTTTCGATGGCTCATGATTTGTGATTCTCGTTTTGTAGACCCGTTCCCAGCCATTATTACTTGTCACTGCTCCTAATCACTTCTACCCTTTTCAGATAGGCCAGCACCAGTTCAACACATTCATCCAACGACAGTGAGCCAGTATCCACAACCAGTTCGGGGTTCAAAGGTTCTTCATAGGGTGAAGAAACACCGGTAAATGCCTTGATTTCTCCGGATCTGGCACGGGCATACAAACCCTTCACATCCCTCGATTCGCATTCATCGACAGAAGCACGACAATAGATTTCAATAAAGTCCCCGTCATCGGCCAGCGCACGCACCCTGTCACGATCAGCACGAAACGGAGAGATAAATGCGGTCAAGGCAATGACACCGGCTTCAATAATCAACCTGGACATTTCACCAATTCGGCGAATATTTTCCTGTCTGTCAGTATCCGAGAAGCCAAGATCAGAACAAAGACCATGCCGGACATTGTCACCATCAAAAACAAAGGTTCGCGCACCCCGTTGATACAGTCTCTCTTCAACAGCGTGTGCCAGCGTAGACTTACCCGCTCCGGATAATCCGGTAAACCAGAGAATCACACTGCGATGGCCATTGGCAGCTTCACGGCGCTTGCGTGTTACGGTGGCTTGGTGCCAAACCACATTGCTACTTTTTTTCTGCTCATTCATTGATACAGGAACTCCCTCGTAACGACTCAGATGGAACTTTTCATATTTAATGCAGGAAAAACTTTAACTGCGAAGCAAGAAACAAAAACAGACTTCGACATCAAGCGCCAATTATAGCAGAAAAAAGCACAATTGAGACTATCAACAATCAGCGTAGTTTTTTATGATTTCTAGAGCGAATGACTACTGTTAGCCTGCGCCGCATGAAACAAGTCGATCTTTTACAACAACAAATGAACCAGCGGATACTAATCCTGGACGGTGCCATGGGTACGATGATCCAGTCGTATGGACTGGAGGAAACCGATTACAGGGGAGATCGTTTTGCCGATTGGCCCAGCGAACTGAAAGGCAATAACGACCTGCTCTCCCTTACACAACCACAGATCATTCGGGAAATTCATACTGCGTATCTTGAAGCAGGCTCTGATATCGTGGAAACAAATACATTCAATTCCAATTCCGCATCCATGGCTGATTACGGCATGGAATCACTGGTTTATGAACTGAACAAGACTGGCGCGGCACTTGCACGCGAAGCCTGTAATGCGGCGGCAACTGACACAAAACCGCGCTTTGTCGCCGGCGTACTGGGCCCGACTTCGCGCACCTGTTCGCTCTCGCCCGATGTAAACGACCCGGGCTTTCGCAATATCACCTTTGATGAACTGGTTGAAACATACACCGACGCCACACGCGGTCTGATTGACGGCGGCGCAGATATTATCCTGATTGAAACGGTCTTTGATACCCTCAACGCCAAGGCCGCTGTGTTTGCGGTGAAGCAGTATTTTGAGAATACCGGCACTGCTCTCCCCATCATGATTTCCGGCACCATTACCGATGCCTCCGGACGCACCCTGTCCGGCCAGACAGCCACCGCCTTCTATAATTCGTTAGCGCATGCCGATCCGATTTCAATTGGCCTGAATTGCGCTCTTGGCGCGGGTGAATTGCGCCAGTATGTTGAGGAACTGTCCAACATTGCTTCCTGCGCCATCAATGCGCACCCCAATGCAGGACTGCCCAATGCCTTCGGTGGGTACGATGAAACACCGGAAGACATGGCCGCTGAGATTAAAGAATGGGCCGAATCCGGATTTCTGAACATCATCGGCGGCTGTTGCGGCACTGGCCCTGATCATATCCGCGCTATGGCCGAAGCCGTTAAAGGCATCGCCCCCCGCCCTGCCCCGACGTATGAAATTCAATGCCGTTTATCTGGATTAGAACCACTGCATATTAATAAAGACAGCCTGTTTGTGAATGTCGGCGAACGCGCCAATGTGACCGGCTCCGCCCGCTTTAAGCGGTTGGTGATGGCGGGCGATTATGCGACTGCACTCGATGTCTGCCGTGAGCAGGTGGAGAACGGGGCGCAGATCATCGATGTCAATATGGATGAAGCCATGCTCGATGGCGTGCAGGCCATGACGACGTTTCTCAATTTAATTGCCGCCGAACCTGATATTTCGCGCGTGCCGGTGATGCTCGATTCCTCCAAATGGGAGATTATTGAAGCCGGACTCAAATGTATTCAGGGCAAAGGCGTGGTGAATTCCATCTCGCTCAAAGAGGGGGAAGAAGCCTTTATCGCCCGCGCCAAACTGGTACGCGATTACGGCGCCGCCGTGATTGTGATGGCCTTCGATGAAGACGGGCAGGCCGATACCTATGAGCGCAAAACATCAATCTGCGAACGCTCCTATCGCGTGCTGACCGAAACCTGCGATTTCCCGCCCGAAGATATTATTTTTGACCCGAACATTTTTGCTATCGCCACCGGCATTGAAGAACACAATAATTATGCTGTGGACTTCATCGAGGCGACCGGCTGGATTAAAAAGAACCTGCCACACGCCATGATTTCCGGAGGCGTTTCCAATGTGTCCTTTTCCTTCCGCGGCAATAATCCGGTACGCGAAGCCATTCATTCCGTATTCCTCTACTATGCCATCAAACAGGGCATGGACATGGGCATCGTCAATGCCGGTCAGCTGGCCGTGTATGATGATTTGCCGGAAGAATTGCGCGACTGCGTTGAAGATGTGGTGCTCAACCGGCGTGATGACGCTACCGAACGTCTGCTGAATATTGCCGATAATTATCGCGGCGATGGCGTGCAGGCCAAAAAAGCCGATGATGAATGGCGCAAACTGCCCGTAGCCAAAAGGCTGGAACATGCGCTGGTCAAAGGTATCGACACATTCGTGGATGCGGATACCGAAGAAGCACGTCTGGCTTTTGATACACCGATTGAAGTGATTGAAGGGCCGCTGATGGATGGCATGAACGTGGTTGGCGATCTGTTCGGCGATGGCAGAATGTTCCTGCCGCAGGTGGTTAAATCGGCTCGCGTGATGAAAAAGGCAGTGGCCTGGCTGATGCCCTATATCGAAGAGGGCAAAGCTGCCGGTGCCAATTCTTCTAACGGCAAAATATTGATGGCGACAGTGAAAGGCGATGTCCACGATATCGGTAAAAATATCGTTGGTGTGGTACTGCAGTGCAACAACTTTGAAGTGATTGATCTCGGCGTCATGGTCAAGGCATCGACCATTCTGGAAGAGGCCAAAAAACATGATGTGGATATCATCGGCCTGTCCGGCCTGATCACGCCAAGTCTGGATGAGATGGTGCATATCGCCAAAGAAATGACCCGGCTGAATTATCGTCTGCCTATTATGCTGGGCGGTGCCACCACTTCCAAAGCGCATACGGCAGTCAAAATTGAGCCGGAATATGATGAGCCCGTCATCTGGGTCAAAGATGCATCACGCGCCGTGGGCGTAGCCCAGAACCTGATTTCCGAATTGAACCGCGATGCCTTTGTACAAAAAACACGGCAGGAATACAAAGGCGTGCGGGATCGTTATCTCGGTCGTCAGCAGCAGATCGAATGGCTAAGCATCGCCAATGCCCGCGCCAATCGCGTCAGCATTAATGCCGCCAATATCCCCCCTGCCCCACAGCAACCGGGCGTAACTGTATTAAACGATATTTCGATTGCTGAAATCCGTGAATTTATTGACTGGACGCC
>CAZUVA010000089.1:0-4926 GCA_964622755.1 uncultured Zetaproteobacteria bacterium | reverse complement strand
CCGGCATAACCCTTGCGGATGGAAACCACGGCAACACGATAGGAGCACCCCTCCATCGGCAGATAAAAATCAACAATTTCCGGGAACTGTTTTTGCAGAATCGGTACGAACACTTCGTTGAATGCCAACCCCAGCACAGCCGGTTCATCCGGTGGTTTGCCAGTATGGGTGGAATGATATATCGCATCACTGCGCATGCTCATCGTCTCCACAGTGAATACAGGAAACATTTCCGTTTCATTGTAATAGCCGGTGTGATCGCCAAACGGCCCTTCCTCGGCATATTCATTTAATGAAACATGTCCTTCGAGCACAATTTCAGCGGATGCCGGCACTTGCAAAGGTACCGACAGGCAATCACACAGGACTGTTTTTTTACCACGCAGCAAGCCGGCAAACTGATATTCTGACAGTGTATCAGGAATCGGCGTAACGGCAGCAAGAATCGTTGCCGGATCAGCGCCAATCACAACTGCACAGGGAAAAGATTTGGCACCGGCCTTTTTTGCTTCCTGATGATCCTGGGCACCGCCGCGATGTTTGAGCCAGCGCATAATCAGCTTGTTTTTACCGATCTTCTGTTGGCGATAAATACCGATATTCTGGCGATCTTTGTTGGGGCCTCGCGTGACTACCAGCCCCCAGGTCAGCAATGGCGCGACATCATCCGGCCAGCAGGTCTGAATGGGCAGGCGATCCAAATCCACCTGGTCGCCTGTGAGAACAAGCTCCTGCCAGGCCGCTTTCTTGACGCGCTTGGGCTGCATGTGCATCACTTTTTTCAATAACGGAAATTTATCCCAGGCGTCTTTGATCCCTTTGGGCGGTTCGGGTTCCTTCAGATAGGCCAGCAACTCACCAATACCACGCAATTCATCGGCAGATTCTCGCCCCATGCCCAGCGCAATGCGTTCTGCAGTGCCAAACAAATTGGTCAGTACAGACAGCTCAGAGTCTTTGACATTCTCGAATAACAGGGCAGGTCCACCGGCACAGAGCACCCGATCTGAAATCTCGGTAATTTCCAGTTCGCTGCTGATTTCAGCCTTGATACGTTTTAATAACCCCCTGCGTTCCAGATCGGCGACAAATGCACGCAGATCGGCATATCCCGGACTATTCATGCAGAGCTTCCCTCAATATCAAATACAGTATCCAGCTTGGCCAGTTCAAACACGTCACGCACGTTTTCACTCAGGCCGGAAAGCACGAAACGCCCCCCGGTCAAACGCGCCCACTGCAAGCCTTCCACCAGCGTGGCGATGCCCGATGAATCCATGAAATCGACATGCTCAAGAGCCACGCGAATTTCCCGGGTACTGGCATTGAGCAATGGTTTTAACTGCTCCCGCAAGCGCGGTGATGTATGAATGGTCACATCGCCATACACCCGTAACAGGACATGGTTATCATCCTTGTCTACTCGCTCGAACTTAAGGCCTGTATCCATTTTGTTCTCCATATTTCAACTGTTTTTCATTATTAATATTGAATATCAACCGCCAATGGTTGCCGTCTGCACATACTTCATGTTCACAGCGATCGGCCACCGAACAAATGAGCTTCATCCCCAGTCCGCCGGGGCACAATTGCTCACAACCCGGTGCATGGACCGTAGCCTCTTCAATATCTCCATTCCATCCTACTGCCGCATAATCCCTAAAATTGAAAATCAGTTCCTGACAGCCTTTTCCACTGTCATCTATGCAGGTTTCAAATTCCACCCTGCCCGGTTTACCGTTATAGGCGTGAGCAGCAATATTGGCAAACAATTCATCTACGGCAATCGCAACCCGATTGCTTTGTAATTCAGCCATACCGGCCCGGGCTGTCATCACAGCAACCATGGAGCGCAAAACATGAATGCAATCGCTATTGCAATTCATCTGCAGACATAGCTTGCCCACATGACTGCTTTCACAGTCAGGAAAAGAGACATCCTGTATGCAGTTGCTGGTTACCATAACACCTCAAGTGAAAAGCCCGACCATGGGCGAAATCTAATCACCAAGTTTGGCAATGCGTTGATACAAACGCAACTGATAGCACTGTTGCCAAACCCTGTTTGATAATGATTCAGATGAATCCCCTGCTTTAGCATGAACCAAATCATGCAGGCGCGTTAACGGGCAGGTTGTGCCTCTCCGCTTTTTTCTTCTGAACCGAACCATGCGTTAGGCAAGCCCATTAGCCTTTCGATAAAACCGGGCGAAGCCAGTCCGGCCGATTCCGGCTTGACCGGCTCTACCTTGGCATCGGTAAACGGGCCATGCATATGATAAACCTTGCGCATCAGACTGTGGGATGCTCCTCCCAGCATATCACGCAGCAATGGCACCTTTGATATCAGTGCATCCAGATTCTGCAGGGGTTTAACAATCAGATACAGATCAATCATAGCCTTTTCAACGTCCATTTTTCCGTGCCCGACCAGATCAAAGGCAGACGAACGCATGGCGACATTGCGAATGCGAATGTCCTGATTCTGCATAATAGCTTCCATTTGCAGGCGTTGATACATGAGACCCGGGCCGGTGAGATCATCTCGCTGACCGATCAGAAGGGCGGGCAATTTACTCAGATTAATGACCGCCAGCAGCGTACTCATTGACCCCCCCTCCAAAACACGCCCTTTATCGACGCGCAAACGCAAGCGACCATCCAGGCCTTTCCACCATGGCTGATCACGCAGCATCATGCCCTGACCGGAAAAGAGAATGTGGCTCTCGCCACCCAGGAACCGGCCAGAGAGCTTGGACAATGTCATCATGTGGCCAAAATCACCACTTAATTCAGCAAACCCCTGCCATTGCATGCCGCCGCCCTGCTCCGGAGTAAGGGTGGCAGACATGATCAGATGCTGTTTTTCGACGCTGGCTGCAAATTTTCGCAACTCCACACGGCCCTGCCCCAGTAACGAGAAACGTGCATCCACATCCATGATATCGAGTTGGCTTGTATGAATCTGGGTCGCTTCAAAAATACCGATACTGCCCTGATCCGAGGACATATTAATATGCACGCCACTCATACGGGCATCATCCCAGTCAAACTGGTCGATATCGGCCTGCAGAAGCCAGTCTTTATCCATGATCTGTACAGAGTGATCGAGTGCCTTGGGCAACGCATTTCGATTCAGATAACGTGCATTGACAGCTATTTTCCATGGCTGTTTAGCGCCAAAAGGAACATCAATACCCAGCGACCCACTGAATGAAGGCGTGTGCACTCCTTCTAACTGTGCTTTCAAACCGTCCCGGTTGATACTGGCACTCCCCCCCTGTAATTTGATCTGGTTGCCCTGACTTTCCAGCTTATCCAGGCGAACCGTGGGTACCTCGCCTTTCATATCCAGTTCTCCCTGATAGCGAACAGAGAGTGGATCCCCGGATTTTTTACTGGAACCCAGCAAGTCTTCCCAACTCGCATCCTTTAAATCCAGCATACCTGACCAGTGGCCGTCAAAAATAAGGCTAGTGGAAACCGTACCGCCAGCATGGGTCAGTGGTAGCTGTAAATGCGCTGCTAACGGTGCCAGTTTACCTTTCCCCGATGCATTCAGGCTGATAATTTTCCATGTTTCACCTGCCGGCGCCACTTCCAGTGACAGGTCGGCATTAAAGTGTTCGGCATTGATATGCACGCCTTTCAACTTAAACCCAAGACTTTGATCCCACTGCACCTCTCCCCCGGATAATTGCAGTGCCTGCTCCTGCACAGTGACATTCCATACACCTTCAGGATGCAGAGTAGCACTGGCCTGTTTCGGCTCTGATTCACTCGGATCCCAAAGCAGCTTGAATGTACTGTTGGCTTCAGCGCCATTCCATGTCCAGCCAGCCACACTGGCCGGACCGAACCATTGCAACAGGTTGGCGACATTGGCTGTGGAATTACCCGAGATATGCAGCTCCAGCGTATCCCATGGAATATACAATTCGCCGGTGGAATGCCCTAGTTTTCTGGGTAATTCCGTATCCAGAAAACTGGCATGCAGACCTTCCTGATTCACATCCACCTGTACACGACTGTGCAGTAAAGCATCGTCGGAAATACCCAATGCAACATCAGCATCATCAACCTGTGCTTGTAAATGATATTGCATGGCATCCCGTGCTTCAGTTTCAGGCCAGCCTTGCAGGGGATTGATCCAGGGCAATGTC
Source organism: uncultured Zetaproteobacteria bacterium (assembly GCA_964622755.1). Lineage (GTDB taxonomy): Bacteria > Pseudomonadota > Zetaproteobacteria > Mariprofundales > Mariprofundaceae > Mariprofundus. The sequence goes on along the minus strand of CAZUVA010000089.1, from coordinate 763 downwards.
ATTTCCGCTTTCACCTGACTGGCAGTGCCTGATCGCATCAGTGAAAGCCAGTGCCGCCAGTCTTCATCGCCAAGCGGACGCAACCATGACCATATAAGAGGTACATCCAACCGTTCGGATTCCGCTTTCATGTTCAGGATGCCATCCTGCCAGCGCCCTTGTGCATTGATCTGGTTTCCACCCAGCACCCAGTTCAGATGGTGGATCTCAATAGTCTCCGCCTGAAGTAACTGGCCCGGTTGGATAGCAATTGTTACATCCGCATTCATCCGGTTCAGTTGGATGGCGTACGATGTATCCGGCATAATGGACAGCGTTTGTTCGGATGCAGCGGATACGGTGAGATGCCAGTTCAGTTTGTCATTTCGCTGCAGTTCGATATCAATATCCGGATTACCGTTTATCTGACTGGCCAGTGTGTCCGGTAACCAGTCTGTATGCTGGCAGTGCAATTTTAATCGCCGGGGAAATCCGTCATCATCCAGCTGTACTGAAGCGTTGAGTGAAGGCGACGTTGCCTGCAAACTGCGATCAGCGCCATCCAGTGTAAGTGAAATCTCCGCTATATGGCCACGCCAGTCGCCATATCGCCAGTTCAGGCTGACATTTTCCAGCATCAGTTGATCGGCAAGGGCCGGAGCGGATGAATTGCTGATTTGCAGATCAAGCGTCCCCTGATTCAGTCGAATCCGATCCGGGGATATTTCGCCGCTGTACAGTGCAGAGAGCGGAATACGGACAGCCGCACTGCCGTCATGGAATG
>CAZUVA010000088.1:0-4931 GCA_964622755.1 uncultured Zetaproteobacteria bacterium | reverse complement strand
CAATGCGGGTTATCGCTATATCAAGGTTAAACTCGATACCAATAACCTTCTGGCGAATGCTACTTTCAAGGGCCCCTTTGTCGGCCTGTTTTTCCGCTTCTGATATTTTCCGAACCGACTAACAATCACATAAATATAAGGCCGGATCATTGATCCGGCCTTATGTCTGCAACTTGATGATTAATAGCTTTTGCGAAACTTGGTTGCATGGCAGTTCGGACAAGGAGGCACGCGGCCTGTCTTTTTGAAATGTAATTCGTGTTCACAAGCTACACAGGTCAACGTGCCGGCACTGGTAACTTCACCGGAACGACAGGAAATAGCTTTCTGAGTTTTTTCAGCCACAGATGACAAGGCACTACCCGCCATATTCAATAAGGATGACAATGATGCCAGAGCTCCAGCGCTTACGCGCGATGGATTAAGCTTTTCTTTCGCCTCATCCCGCATGGAATCAGCCATTTGAGACAGGTCGCGTTCCATGAACGCCTTCAAATTCTTGCCCTGCGCCTCTGAAAACGCACCTGCAGCGGTCAATTGCTGGCGTGCCTTTTCCATAGCAACACTGGCAAACTCGGCACTTCTCTCAGCACCCGCCTCAAATAACTCTCTGAACCTTGCAGCCAGCGCATCGTACTGGTCAGCCGCTTTATCCGGATCTTCTGCACTTGCATTCATATGTGAAATGACCGCTTCACCGAATTCGGAAGTAGAGAGTTTGGTCGCTCCTTCCATCAAGCGATGAAAATCATAGGTAACCGTTTTGGCGGCAATAGCGCCGTTGATACCCTGCACCACCAGATCAGCCGCTTTTTCCCACCCCATATAACGCAGCATCATTTCACCGGATAACGTCATGGATGACGGATTAACCATATTTTTACCGGCATATTTCGGTGCAGTTCCATGCGTTGCTTCAAAAATGGCATGCCCGGTCGTATAGTTAATATTGGCACCCGGCGCAATTCCTATACCACCCACCTGAGCTGCCAATGCATCGGAAAGGTAATCGCCATTCAGATTCAGCGTGGCAATCACATCAAACTCGCCGGGGCGTGTCAGCACCTGCTGCAAGGCAATATCGGCAATGGCATCCTTGATCACAATACCATTCGGCAATTTACACCATGGCCCGCCATCAATCTCCTCAGCACCAAACTCAGACTTCGCCAGTTCGTAGCCCCAGTTGCGGAAACCACCCTCGGTGAATTTCATGATGTTGCCCTTATGTACCAGTGTCACACTCTTCAGTTCATTATCGATTGCATACTGGATGGCCGCACGCACCAGACGTTCAGTGCCTTCCCGCGAGACCGGTTTAATACCGATGCCGGAGCTGTCGGGGAAACGAATTTTTGTCACGCCCATCTCGTTTTGCAGGAAGTCGATCACTTTCTTCACTTCATCGCTGCCTTCAGCCCATTCGATACCGGCATAGATATCCTCGGTATTTTCACGGAAAATGGCCATATCAACCAGATCAGGTCGTTTCACCGGCGAAGGCACGCCGGCAAAATGCTTCACCGGACGCAGGCAAACATAGAGATCCAGAGTCTGTCGAATAGCCACATTCAATGAACCCATACCGCCGCCAATCGGCGTGGTCAGCGGCCCTTTCAGTCCAACAGGATATTCGCGCATTGCTGCCAGCGATTCCTGTGGCAGCCATGCATCATCAGTCTGACCATAGAGATTCCATGCTTTCTCACCGGCAAACACCTCCATCCAGGAAATGCTGCGCTGGCCGTCATAAGCTTCTTTAACAGCTGCATCGAGAATAGCGCGAGTCGCTTTCCAGATATCGGGGCCAATCCCGTCCCCTTCAATAAAAGTCACAATGGGATGATCGGAAACCTGAAGCTTTCCATTCTCACCCATCGTAATTTTGTCACCGCTTTCCGGCACGCGTATGTGTTCAAATGCCATGATAGACCTCGTTTGTCAGGATTATGTTATTTGGATTTTTTTGGATGTATACTCTGTTTGATTCGAGCTGCTTCCTGCGCATTACGCTTGGCTTCCAATGCCTTGGTACGTGCCCGATCATAACGTTCAACACGAATCGCATCGGCAGCTTCATCCAGTGCTTTTTCAGCACTGTTCAGATAGCTGTCTGCCCTGCTCTGATGACCAGGTAATTCATGCGCTATTTTAATTGCAGAGCGTGCATCAGACATTTCCTGCACAGGAGGTTTCAGAGCGCAGGAAGTCAACATGATCAGCAGAAAAAACAGAGTCCGTTTCACAGATTGCATGTTCGTCCGTTTTTCATCCGCTGTCAACGCAACTTGAAAGCAACTTGAAATCACGCAGTTTGAAATCATACGACGAGGCCGGGTAACTGAATATCATGAATCCTCTTGAATCGTTCTGCGTTTTCGCAACCCCAGTTCTTTCCACTGTTCATCATCCACCGCACCGGGTGCTTCGGACATGGGATCAGCTGCTTTTTGAGTCTTGGGAAATGCAATGACATCCCGAATAGAAGCCACATCGGCCATCAACGCCAATACACGATCCAGGCCGAAAGCCAGACCGCCATGCGGCGGTGCGCCATAGGTCAGCGCCTTAATCAGGAAACCGAATTTGGCTTGTGCTTCTTCATCGGAGATATTCAGCGTTTTGAATACTCGCGCCTGTGTTTCAGGGTTATGGATACGAATTGAACCTCCGCCGATCTCGGTGCCGTTCCAGACCAGATCATAAGCTTGTGAACGCATATTCAACGGATCACTTTCAAATTTGTCCAGATCCTCGGCATATGGTGCTGTGAACGGGTGATGCAGCGCTTCAGGGCGCTTTTCATCGGCATTCCATGCAAACATAGGAAAATCGACTACCCAGACAAAACGGTGATCGCCTTCAGCAATCAAATTTAGATCATGCCCCAGTTTCACACGTAAATGGCCCAGCGCATCATTCACAACCGTACTGTCACCGGCGCCGAAAAACAGCAAATCACCATTTTCCGCTTCCGTGCTTTCCAGCATATCTTTCAACACATCTTCCGGCAGGAATTTCACGATCGGAGACTGCAAACCACCCGGTAGATCATCCTTGTCGTTGACCTTGATCCATGCCAGACCTCGGGCTCCATAGATAGATACAAATTTGGTGTAATCATCAATTTTCTTGCGCGATAACAATGATGCTCCGCCCGGCACGCGCAGCACCTTGACCAAACCGCCCTTGTCAGCAGGTTCACGGAACACTTTGAATTCTACCCGCTTCATCAGTTCGGTGATGTTGACCAGTTCCAGTCCAAAACGAACATCCGGACGATCCAGTCCGTATTTATCCATGGCTTCCGCATAAGTAATACGAGGGAATACTTCCGGTAAATGAATACCAACGCCGGCATCAAACATGGCGCGCAGTAAACCCTCTGCCACAGCCATCACATCATCCTGATTCACAAAAGACAGTTCAATATCTACCTGGGTAAATTCAGGCTGGCGATCAGCACGCAAATCTTCATCGCGGAAGCAGCGGGCAATCTGAAAATAGCGATCCATACCAGCCACCATCAGCAACTGTTTAAATATCTGCGGGCTTTGAGGTAAAGCATAAAAAGAACCGGGGTAAACCCTTGATGGAACAAGATAATCCCGTGCTCCTTCCGGCGTTGATTTATTCAGAATCGGGGTTTCAATTTCCAGAAAGTTCTGGCTGTCGAGGTAGTTCCGGGCAGCATGGGTAACACGATGGCGCAGTTGCATAAATGCCTGCATTTTTGGACGCCGTAAATCCAGATAACGATATTCAAGCCTGATCTGTTCGGATGTGTCACAGTCATCCTCTACCAAGAATGGCGGCGTTTCAGAACGGTTGAGCACAGTAATATCCGATGCTTTTACTTCAATTTCACCTGTCGGAAGGTTTTCATTGATGGTTTCTTCTGTGCGGGCAATGACCTCACCCACCACTTCAATGACATCCTGCTGCCGCATTGAATGGGCCAGCTTGTGCAAATCAGCTGTATCCGGATGTGCCACAATCTGCACCAGCCCGGAGCGATCACGCACATCCAGAAAGATAACACCGCCATGATCGCGGTTGGTCTGCACCCAGCCATTCAGGCGCACCTGCTGTCCGATATGCATGGATCTGAAATCTCCGCAATGCGTGCGTGGTAACATCGTTATCTACCTCCGTTATAAAGCTGTAAAAAGGCCGCGCACACTAGCGCTACCTATCCATTCAGGCAAAGAAAGAAAAAGAAAAATATCAGATACTTTTGACCACGAAACTATAAAGGAAAACAAATTTAACCGCATTCAGGAGCGGTAAGCGGTTTCTCCAGCGATGAATACTTTTTTCATCGCCCACATACGGATTTTGGCTCCGGTACGGTCAGAACGAGTCATATTGGCACGTTTCAGGCTAGCCCCCCGAAAATCAGCATCCCGAAGATTGGCATAGGAAAGATCGGATTCATTCAACACTGCACCACGCAAATCCGCGCCTTGCAAATTACAACCTTTGAGGTTGGCAAAACGAAGTTTGGCATTTCTTAAATCCTGACCGGACAAATCCATGCCGGACAGGTTCACTGCGGTCAAACTCCAGCCGCTTCGAATACGAGACAACAAGCGATTCAGATCAATGCGCATTCCCGCCTGCTCGGTATCCACCATGGAAGCACCCTCAAGGTTGGCATCGCAGAGATTGGCATCAGAAAGATCAACCCCGTCAAACACACAATCTCTCAGGTCAGCACCCGAAAAATCAGCACCCGTCAAATTCCGATTGGAGAAATCCAGGCCGGACAAGTTCTCGCCAGCCAGACTTTTCCCTGCCTTGATTGCATCAATTACTTCTGAAACTGTCATGACCCCTCCTGAAAACAGCAGTGATGGTAAAATCTTGCCGGAAAATCGCAAGCAGTATTCTTGCCGATGCTCCCCAACACCCGTTTCTGGCCAACTTCG
>CAZUVA010000087.1:0-4971 GCA_964622755.1 uncultured Zetaproteobacteria bacterium | reverse complement strand
TTACCAAAAGTGCAGATGTCGGAGCCGATCTGGTTGGCAAGGTCGAAGCGGGCATCCCGGAAGATGATCCGCGCAATCCCGGTGTGATTGCCGATAATGTCGGTGATAATGTCGGTGATGTAGCTGGCATGGGTTCCGATATTTTCGAATCCTACTGTGGTGCCATTATTGCCACCATTGCCATGGCCTCGACTCTGTCCAGCGATGTGCTGGCTCCGATTGGTCAGCAACAATCGCTCATGTTTCTGCCACTGGCGCTGGCTTCCGTTGGCCTGATCTGCTCGATTGCAGGCATTGTTCTGGTCAAAATATTTGCTGATAAAGAGCCTGCACTGGCGTTGCGAATCGGCACCATGGGTGCATCAGTATTGTTCATTATCGCCGCATTTTTTGTTGTAGGCATGCTCGAAATTGCTTCATCGGTATGGGGTGCCATTATCTCCGGCGCAATCGGCGGTATCATTATCGGCATCGTTACAGAGTACTACACAGGCGGAAAACCGGTGCGCGATATTGCCAATGCGGGCGAAACCGGCCCTGCCACGGTAATGATCTCCGGACTTGCTATCGGCATGGAATCAGTCGTTGTACCCGTCCTGACCATTGCTGCCATCATTTATGTCTCTACCTCTATGGCTGGTATCTACGGCGTTGGTATTGCCGCTGTCGGTATGCTGGCTACAGTCGGCATTACCATGGCCATTGATGCTTATGGCCCGGTTGCTGACAATGCCGGCGGTATTGCCGAGATGTCCGGCATGGGCGAGGAAACACGTCAAATTACTGATTCGCTGGATGAACTGGGTAACACCACTGCCGCTATCGGCAAAGGCTTTGCGATTGGTGCTGCCGCACTGGCTGCATTGGCAATCATTGCCGCATTTGTTCAGACGGTTTCACTGCACCATGCCGGATTTGCGCTGAATCTGAATGAACCCATGGTGCTGATCGGCTTGTTTATCGGTGGCATCTTTCCTTTCCTTGTTGCAGCACTAACTATGACCGCCGTGGGTGATGCTGCTTTTGAGATGATCAAAGAAATCCGTCGTCAATTCCGTGAAATTCCCGGACTGATGGAAGGCAAAGCCGATCCGGATCATGCCAAATGCATCGAGATTGCGACCACTGCTGCATTAAAAAAGATGGTATTGCCGGGCGTGCTGGCTGTTTCTGCTCCTGTCGTGGTCGGATTTGGGCTAGGAGCTCAGGCGCTCGGCGGCATGCTGGCCGGTGCATTGGTCTGCTGCGTACTGATGGCTCTGATGATGGCCAATGCCGGTGGTGCATGGGACAATGCGAAAAAATATGTCGAAAAAGGTAATCTGGGCGGCAAAGGTTCGGATGTGCATAAGGCAGTAGTTGTTGGCGACACCGTCGGCGACCCATTCAAGGATACCTCGGGTCCATCCATGAATATTCTGATCAATGTGATGGCCATTGTATCACTGGTGATCGCACCGCTATTAAACTGAGGGGTATGCAATGAGCGATGATTTGAAAGCACATATCACCGATATGAATGTATGGATGCGGTTATTGTTCATGCTGCTGTTCGCTGCCATTTATGCCGTTACCCGATTCGTGCTTGTCGCTGTCGTGATATTGCAATTCATGTGGGTGCTGTTCACTGCCGACAAAAACCGGCCTCTGCTCAGCTTCGGCAATCAGCTATCCACGTTTGTATATCAGATTTATCGTTATTTAACCTTTAATACTGAATGCCGTCCCTTCCCGTTCTCTGACTGGCCGGGTGATACCCCATTGATTGCAGATGAACAGGCAAAGAATGTGGAGATATCATCTGCCAATAAAGACGAATGTGAAAAGGCGAACATTGAAGACAGTGTTGATGCGGCTTCAGAATCAGGTATCGAAGCGGATGATCCAACTGCAGCGCCAGATAACCGGAACGAGCCCTAACCTCCCAGTTCGCGAGTAGCTGCCTCAATATCTTTTTCCAGTCTCACCATCAGTTCTGCACGTTTGCTCGACGATACTTCTTCATATGGAATATACGGTAAAAATCGGAATGTGATCGTGCCCGGTTTTTTGATAAACCCGCGTTTCGGCCATAAAACACCCGCATTGTGCGCCATTGGCAGGATACCCGCTTTGGCTTTCTGGGCCAGAATCACTCCGCCCGGCTGATAGTTGCCGGTCGTGCCAACCGCTGCCCGCGTTCCTTCCGGGAAAATCACCACCCAGCGGTTTTTGCCAAGCATATCCGCACCACCCTTAATCACTTGCTTGATAGCTTCGCGCGGAGAGCCACGGCGAATACCTATCGTGCCCATCAGTGCCAGCGCCCAGCCAAAAAAGGGGATATAAAACAATTCGCGCTTGAGTATCCAGGTGTAAGGCGGCACCAGAACCGGCATGGCTACCGTTTCAGCCGCCGATTGATGCTTGGCCACCACCACGCAGGCATGATCAGGCATATGTTCCTTACCCTCAATAACGATGCGAATACCGCACAAAAATCTGAGAAGAAAAAACGTGGCCTTCGACCAAATCTTCGCCCATACCCATGACACGGAAAATCCGAACGGCCGAAACAAAATGATCAACAGTGAAAACAACGGTGTCAGCAACATAAAACAGAGATTGAACAGCGCGGAACGAATGACCAGCATCAATCCTCCCCTTGCAGAATCACATGTGCGGCTTCAGAGAGATCTGCACATACCCGAATATCCGGCTGCAGGCGGCGCGATTTCTCCAGAATAACAGCGGCATGACCATAACCGCTCTGCACCAGCATTGCAGGTACGCCTGCGCCGTGTGCTGCCTGCACATCGCGTATTGAATCTCCCACAAACAGCGCTGCTTCCGGCTGATCCTCCAGACCCAAAGCCTGCAATGTTTCAAACACCATGCCAGGCTTGGGCTTGCGGCAAAGACAATGATCATCCGGCCCATGCGGGCAATAGGCAACATGAGAGATGAAACCACCGGCCTGCTCAATGGCCAGCATCATTTTGGCATGTATGGTGTTGAATGTATCCTGATTCATCATTCCACGCGCCAGAGCTGATTGGTTACTGATAATGGCTATTACCAGCCCCGCCTCCGTCATCCGGGCAATGGCCTCCAGTGAACCTGGAATCGGATGCCACTGGTCAGGACTGAGAATATAATCCGCTGAATCGAAATTAATAACCCCGTCGCGATCCAGCAGAACAGCCAATGGCCGACGGGAATTCATTGACTATGCCTGTGCAGTCAGCCAGCGCTCGGCATCAAGTGCGGCCTTGCAGCCATCACCGGCCGATGTGACGGCCTGACGATAAACCGGGTCGGCCACATCACCGGCGGCAAAGACTCCCTCTACCGAAGTGGCTGTGCTTTTAGCTGTAGTAATCAGATAGCCGGTCTCATCCATATCCAGCTGGCCCTTGAGAAAATCAGTGTTTGGTTTGTGCCCGATAGCAATAAATACGCCATGCACATCCACATCCCGGGTCGATTCATCCACCGTAGATTTCAGCCGGATACCAGTTACACCGGTTTCATCACCGAGAATTTCTTCAGTGGTGCTGTTCCAGGCCACTTCGACATTTTCAGTTGCCAGCAGTTTATCCTGCATAATCGGTTCGGCCCGCAATGCCTCGCGGCGATGCACCAGCGTCACCTTGTTACAGAGATTGGCCAGATAGATAGCTTCTTCAACAGCTGTATCGCCACCACCAACCACAGCGACATCCTTGCCACGATAGAAAAACCCGTCACAGGTTGCACAGGCAGAGACACCACGACCGGCGAATTCACCTTCGCTTGGCAGGCCGAGATATTTGGCTGAGGCGCCGGTAGCAATAATCAGGGCGTCGCATGTATAAGTACCATCATTACCATTCAGCGTGAATGGGCGTTTGGATAGGTCGGCAGCGTTGATATGATCCCAGATCATTTCAGTGCCGAAACGCTCGGCCTGAGCCTGAAAGTCTTCCATCATTTCAGGGCCCTGTACGCCATCTTTATAACCCGGATAATTATCCACATCGGTGGTTGTGGTGAGCTGGCCGCCAGCCTGTTCGCCCTGAATCACTACCGGTTTAAGATTGGCTCGGGCGGCATAAATCGCAGCGGTATAACCGGCAGGGCCGGATCCAAGAATGATCAAATGATGGTGGATAGTTTCAGACATGTGTATCTCCATGGAAAAAAGTGTTGGAAAGCTACCGCTAAGCCTCCGAATCGCAATATATGATGATTACAAAAATCAGGAAAAAGCTTGCGAATACCATCCACTTATGATGAAATGACAATATTGACTGAACAAAGTCACCGTTACACCCTTGTAGAAGTTACAAACCAACATGCAAGATATGAATTCGCAAGGTTCGGCAACCACAGGGTTTCCGACCTACTAACCGCAGGGAAAAGCCCGTGCGAGAGGACAAGAATGGCAACGAAAAAAACAAAAGAACAGGCGCGAAACATACTGAAGGAAGTTTTTGGTTATGATTCCTTCCGGCCAATGCAGGAAGAAATTATCTGCACACTGCTCGACGGCAAGGATGCATTTGTATTGATGCCGACCGGTGGAGGTAAATCCATCTGCTATCAGATACCGGCAATCATGCGGGAAGGTACCGGTATTGTGGTATCACCGCTGATTTCACTGATGAAAGATCAGGTGGATGCCTTGACAGCCTGTGGCGTCAAAGCCGCATACTACAATTCTTCACTGAAAGCAGCCGAGGCCAAAGACGTGCTGGGCAGGTTTGAGTCCGGTGATCTCGACCTGCTTTATGTAGCGCCCGAACGCCTGCTTTCAAAAGGGTTTCTGGCCAAACTGGAACATATACCACTGGCCATGTTCGCCATTGATGAAGCCCATTGCGTTTCACAATGGGGTCATGACTTCCGCCCGGAATATGTGCGTTTGGGTGAGTTACGCGAGATATTTCCCAATGTGCCTATGCTGGCCCTGACTGCCACTGCCGACGAACACACCCGTGAAGATATCAG
>CAZUVA010000086.1:0-5135 GCA_964622755.1 uncultured Zetaproteobacteria bacterium | reverse complement strand
ATCCTACTAACCAAATGCTTACACCCTGCATCCACATTCAATGTCGGATCTTGGGGTAACCGTTGTGGTTTGCACCATTGCAGCTATTCATGACTGATTCTGACAGAGTTCTTATGGCAGGGTGTCACATTTTCCTGAAGAAAATATTGGGAAGGGTCGAGCATATTGTGTGCTCGATCAGTTCAAATAAATAGCTTTGAATGTCAATGATGAAACGGCTGCTATTTCATACTTCCGGCAAGGCCGGTTATTGTTTGCGATAAAGCATATCCGTAAGGCAGGGGAAAACATGAAAACAATTTGTTATGACATCATCTCTCTAAACAGAAAAAAACTTGAGTTAAAAAGATGCCCATCATGTCACGCCGGCCTTAAGGTCCGTGAAGTTGATCATTCTGAAGCTTCTCGATCATTTTACCAAAAAGCTTCCAAACCGGTTATTTCAACAAATCTTATAGAGTGCCCTGATTGTGGTTGGTGGGCAGTGAGAGAGCTAAGGCTGGACAATGAATTATATTATCCCCCCGTTGAAGAATTCATTGTTATGGATGCTTCCAACATAAATTTTGACAAGCCTGATTTCTGCATGGCTTTGGAACATGATGGCCCGGTTTCATGGGAGCAAGTTCTAATCGATAAAGAGTATTGGAAAAACTGCGAACTCATATCATCCAGAGATGCTGTACAATTATTTGGTTCTGCACAGATGCTTCTACCCAATATAACCAGATCTTCCGGAAAAGATGTATTCAGCAGAGTAAAATCTCTTGCACCTGTATTATTTCCCATCCTGGTCATCATCCTGATTGGATTGGTCGGGATGTTCCTTTGAATCAATGGATTTCGGTTGATTTGAAATAGCGGGGATGTACCTTCCGCTTCCTTTTAAACCCACACTATTTTTGGAGCGCGGCAATGAGCATTGAAAATCAGATTTCAGGATTCAGGACACGAGCAGAGGATTATAGCAAACGTCTGGATGCCATGCGGAGGTCACTTTGACGTTGATGCCAAAGAAGAGGATCTGCGTGAGTTAAACGCACGTATCGAGGATCCGACCCTGTGGGATAATCAGGCTGAGGCGCAGCGTTTGATGCAGGAACGTGCTCGTGTCGAAAAAGTATTGGGCGATTACAGGCAAGCTTTTAGTGACCTGGATGATGCCGCCACCCTGTTTGAGATGGGCGCGGAAGAGAATGATCGCGATTCCCAGGTTGAGGCTGTGGAAGTGCTCAATGGCGTACGGCCACAGATTGAGGCACTGGAACTGGCACAGATGCTGGGTGGTGAAACCGATGTCGAATCAGCTTTTCTCGATATCAATGCCGGCTCCGGTGGCACCGAGGCTCAGGACTGGGCCGAGATGTTGTTGCGCATGTATCTGCGCTGGGCTGAGCGCAAGGGTTTTAAAACCGAACTGATGGAATGTACGGCCGGTGAAGAGGCGGGTATCAAATCGGCTACGGTGTCAATCAAGGGCGACTATGCTTACGGCTTCCTTAAAGCGGAAATTGGGGTGCATCGACTGGTGCGAAAGTCGCCGTTTGATTCCGGCAATCGCCGTCATACTTCATTTTCATCAGTATTTGCATTTCCGGATATTGACCGCGAAATAGATATCGAAATCGATCCAGCCGATGTACGTACTGACACTTACCGCGCAAGTGGCGCTGGTGGTCAGCATATTAACAAGACGGATTCGGCTGTGCGTTTAACGCATATTCCGACCGGTGCCGTGGTGCAGTGCCAGAATGATCGCTCCCAACACAAAAATCGCGATGCCTGCTGGAAGATGTTGAAAGCACGATTGTATGAACTGGAAATTGAAAAACAGCAGTCGGAAAAGCAGGCCATGGAAGATACCAAAACCGATATCGGCTGGGGTCATCAGATCCGCTCTTATGTGCTGGATCAGTCGCGTATCAAGGATTTGCGTACTGGCATGGAAACAGGCAATACGCAGGCATTTCTGGACGGGGATATCGATGCTTTTATTCAGGCCGAACTGATGGGTGTCCGTCGGGGTGATAACAGCGAATAACATCAGCCTTTGGCATGTCAAAGTGATGGTATTTGTGATTCATATCACCTAACTTGCTGTAAATTAAAGAAAATTATGCTATTTCTTAAGAAAGTATAATGCCATTCTAATCATCTTCTAATGCATGACTCCCATCATTGCGCCATCTGATTCCAAAGGAGGTTTACGATGGAAATCAAAAAGGCAATGAATAATTATCTCGAAGCAATTGAAAAGAAGCTCGGTACGGATGCCCGTAAAAATACGCGTCTGGAGCATCGTGGTGGCATGAACTTTTTTCTGAAGAAGTCTGATGCCAGACATGGACAGGTTGTAGATCTTGGTAATTTGACGCTTATGACAAGACATATTCAGACTGCAGGCTGAGTCTGATACATAACTTCTCCTCTCCGAGGCCGGGTTATCCCGGCCTCTTTTTTTGTGCTGTCAGCAAGCCTGATGGGCATAACGAGATCAGGATTGGTTGATTAAGGCTGTATCATGGCGGAATGAAACCATTCCTCTGATTACAGTGACAGGGTCAGGCCATTGATCTTCAGCCATGTGGTTGCTTTCCGGCAGGCAGGGAAAATCGATTGTACCAGGGCTCGGAATTCCCGTGAGTGGTTGGGATGATGTAAATGGCAGAGTTCATGCACGACGACATAATCCACAACCCAGTCCGGAGCCATGATCAGGCGCCAGTTGAAATAGATTCTGCCATCATGATGACAGCTTCCCCAGCGGCTTTTATAGCTTTTTATACCCACAGAGGCCGGTTTTTTACCAATCATGGATGCGAAGAAACGGCTGCGGTCATTAAAATATACTTCAGCCTGTTGTTGATACCAGTGGCTGATTTGTCTGCGTGTTGTATCTGGATCAGGTGAGGGGTGTGAAACCAGAAGATCACATTCGCTGTGTTGAATGGAGCATTTCCCCTGATGTATGTGCAGAATGTAGGGTTTGCCGAGCAGATGGAACTGTTCACCCGGCGTATATTTTTTTGGAACAAATGCCGCTCTGATTTCCCGGTTGAAATGCAGCTTCCTGTGAATCCAGGCGCTTTTACCCTGCACAAATCCGGCAATCAGTTCGGCGGGCATATGGTTAGGAGCCAGCACTTCAATGCGGTTGTCCGATCTGATAACGATACTGGCAGTCTTACGTTTGGGCCTGCGCCTGATGGTGTATTCGATGTTCACGCTGTTTTCACGTAAAACCCGATCACCCGAATCAGTGTTCGGATTCAGGTTCAATGACATGATGGGCATCGCAATATTGGCAGGATACGGTGATCTTGCCGGATTTGTCGATGAGCGAAGCGAGTTGTTCAGCTGGCAGGTTTTTGACGGCCTGTGCCATCTTTTCGGCATTGCAATCGCATTGATAGCGATAATCATCGGTTCCGGCCAGTTTGCAGCGCAAGCTTTCAAAATAGCCGAGCAATGATTCAGGTGTTTCATGTTCCAAAGCCTGATCCGGGATTTTGGTCATGGCTTCAACAGCCTTGAACCAGTGCTCGTCATCGCAGCCCGGCATGGCTTCAATCATCATTGCCAGATCACCATGCAGGATGATATCCGAACGGATTTGCACCGACTGATTCAGATAATGAATCAAATGATCGGCCAAAAAATCAGAATCGTGTTCGATGGTGGAGATATAAGGTTGGCCCATCCCCAGATCACGCACAGTGGACAGGCGAATCGGTGATCCCATCCAGCTGTTCAGACCACTGGATTCAGTATGATGAATAGAAGTTTGATCCTCCTGCCAGTTGAGATAACCGCGCACGGTGCCGCAGCGCGCTTCGACCAGCATGCGTTGCAGCGGGGCAGGGGTGGTGGCATCGAGTTGTAATACCTGACGCATGCCTCCCTTGCTGATCGATAACAGCAGAATGGAGGCAAGTAGCGTCTGGTCAAACAGCTTGGCAACCTGTCCGTTCAAACCATGGATACGGTTGGCTTCAGCGAACAAGTATTGAGCGCGGATCACCACACCCCGGCTGCGTGCCTCCGGCAGCAGAAAACGGATTAGCTGATCTGTGTTTTCAGCCATGTATGAACCTCGGTAAGTGAATCAAAACAGCGTAATGCGCCAACCTCGGTGAGTTCTTCAGCTGAGAAGGCATCACACAGTCCCAGTGCGCGGCTACCGGCGCGGGTGGCCGATTTCATATCTGCAATACCATCTCCAAGCATGACCGTTTGTTGAGGATCAATGTTCAATTGTTCACAAGCCAGCAGCACTGGCCCCGGATCAGGTTTCTCCGGTCGGCCATCCATTTTGCCAATGACAACATCAAAATAGTGCGTCCAATTTAATGCATCCAGTTGTGCTTCGGCGCGCATCTGACTTTTGCTGGTGACGATTGCGGTTGGGATATGTTTGTCCTGTAACCACCGAAACAGCGTTTCCGCCCCTGTTAACGGTTTAATCTGTTCCAGATAATCCTCATCATGGATTTCCAGAAAACGTACTGCGGCTTCTTCGCGCCGGTCGCCGAACAGCGCTTTCATGCTGCAGTCACCCTTACCTGTATGCCGTTTGACTTCTTCGGCGGTCATTTGCGGCAGGCCGAACTCGGCAAAGGTCTGATTTAACGCCCGTATGATGGGTGGAAAGGCATCGACAATGGTGCCATCCATATCCAGTAATACGCCCTTAATCATGATGGTTTCACCAATCATGATAACCTTTTCAGCTTTTCGAATTCATCCAGCATCCAGCCTCGCAACTGTATGGCCATGGGGCCGGGTTTGCCCGTGCCGATATTTTCTCCGTTGATATGGCAAACCGGCATGATGGCATTGGTGGTGCTGCTCATCATGCATTCAGTCAGACCTGTTTCGGTCAGTTTCCATGGCCGTTCTTCAACCCTGATATCATGTGCTCCGGCTACGCGCAGCACCATGTTACGGGTAATGCCGCCGAGTACCTGATGGTCGAGCGGATGGGTAACAAGCGATCCGCCAATAGTCGCAAAGCAATTGGTGGCACAGCCTTCGAGTACATGCTGTTGCTCATCCAGCCAGAATGTTTCATCAGCGCCGCGAAAGGCGGCTTCCTGTTTGCCGATCACGCTGGCCAGTAGCGCAATGGATTTGAT
>CAZUVA010000085.1:0-5199 GCA_964622755.1 uncultured Zetaproteobacteria bacterium | reverse complement strand
CATCTGACCTTTTCAGATATGAACCGGATTGTGCTAGTCTTGCCAACCATGGAATAGGGAGAAAAAACATGGCCGGACTCAATATCGTATTTATCGCTTCGGAAGCATCGCCTTTGGCCAAAACGGGCGGACTTGCAGATGTCGCCGGTTCCTTGCCACATGCTCTGCAACATCTTGGACATTCGGTTACCGTCATTATGCCGTTTTATCGGCGACATATCACAGCCTCGGGAATCACCACAACCGCTCTGGATATAAGCATCGAAATGTGGGCCGATGGCATTCAGCGCCAGTGCCCTCTGCATGAGGCTGTTGTGGACGGGCTTCGTTTTCTCCTCATCGAGCAGGATGACTTGTATAACCGCGAAGGTCTCTACGGCCCCTCCGGTGGAGCCTATGAAGATAATCTGCTGCGATTCCTGCTGTTTGACAGGGTGGCTTTGGAAGCAGCCGCACAACTCGGCAAAGCTGTAGATATCCTGCATTGCCACGACTGGCAGACCGGCATGATTCCGTTTCTTCTGCAAACGCAGTATCAGCATCATCCATCTATCGCCTCAGCCCGCTGCGTATATACCATTCACAATCTCGCCTATCAGGGCGTATTCGGAGCCAAATGGATTCACCGCCTTGGTATGCCCAGCCATCACTTTCATCCCGATGGTTTTGAATTTCACGACCAAATTAATTGCATGAAAGCGGGCATTGGTTCGGCTGATGCTGTTACCACCGTCAGCCCCTCCTACGCAGAAGAAATTCTGACACCCGAATATGGTTGTCATCTGGATGGTTTTCTGCACAACCACAGTTCCAAATTATCAGGCATTGTCAATGGCCTGAACATCACTGAATGGGATCCACTCAAAGATTCACATATCGCCGCCAACTATGGGGCCGGTAAAATTGCCGGAAAGAAAAAATGCAAAACCGCATTACAGCAACAATGCGGGCTGACAGTATCTGCTGATACGCCACTGATGGTATTGATCTCCCGGCTGGCGGAACAAAAAGGCATCGACCTGCTGCTGGAAAATGCCCGATACTGGATTGAACGCGGTTATCAACTGGTGATACTGGGCTCCGGCGATGCCCATAGTGAGAAGATGCTGCATCATCTGGCGAGCAGTCATCCGGCCAGCATGTATTTCTGGCGTGGTTTCAATGAGTCGCTAGCTCGTCAAATCTACGCCGGCGGTGATATTTTTCTCATGCCATCGCGTTTTGAACCTTGTGGGCTGGGCCAATTAATGTCCATGCGTTACGGCACGGTTCCCGTCGTCCGAGCTACAGGCGGCCTCAAAGATACCGTCATTGATCATGCCGCCAATCCGACCACATCAACCGGATTTCATTTTATCAAGGAGAGCCCGCTGGACTTTGATATTGCGGTCGAACAAGCCATTGAAGTGTATCGTCAACCGCGCAAATGGTCGGCAATCCGCAACCGCGCCCTGAAACGCAATTCATCATGGGAAGCTTCAGCTGCTGATTACGTCAGTCTCTACCGACAACTACTGAACACATGACACACGTTCTGGCAGCTGATATCGGCGGCACCAATATCCGGCTGGCCATCATCGATTCGCATGGACAAGTCATGGTCGAATCACGTGTGCAGGCAGAATTAAGTCAGCATTCCGAACAATCACAATCAGCGGCAGAAACACATATCATCAAAACCCTGACTGAGGCTATTCAACCATTTGTAAATAAACATGCACTCAACAATCTAGGTATGGGTTTCCCGGGTTTTTTCCATGGCCAAAGCGGCCTTTTGGCCAGTTCCCCCAATCTACCCCTGCTACAGAATTTTGCACTGGCAGACAGGCTCTCTGATGCGCTGGATATCAACGTATCCGTTGAAAACGATGCCCTGTGTGCGGCTATCGGTGAACAAAAATATGGTGCAGGGCAAGGACGCGCCAATCTGTTACATATCACACTCGGTACCGGTATCGGTAGCGGACTGATTCTCAACAATGCCCCCTATTCCGGCGAACACGGCATGGCCATGGAATTCGGCCATCTGTGTATTGAACACCACGATGGTCGCCTGTGCGGCTGCGGCAACCACGGTTGCGTCGAAGCCTATGCTTCGGCTACCGCACTGATGAAACGCTTTACCGAGATTTGTCAGTGTGAAATTGCGGATGCCAAATCCATTTTCGATCAGGCACGACAGGGTCATGCGTGTGCTGTCACGATTACCAATGAAGCCGGCATGTATCTGGGCATGGCCATTGCCGAAGCAGTGAAACTACTTGATGTCACCACGATTACCGTCAGCGGTGGCTTAATTGGCGGCTGGGATATTCTCCACCCTGCCCTGAAACGCGAACTGGATAACAATCTGATTCCACCATTAAAAGGCAAGGTTGATGTGCTGCGTTCCAAACTGGATGACAATGCAGGCCTGCTCGGTGCTGCAACAATTGCCAGAGGAAGATGCTAATGGCGTTACGGTCACACTGTCACATTTCCGAACCTGGGATGCGCTGTTTTTAAGAACTTACGTGATACGAGCAACATCCCCAAAGCAGCAGTGTGTGTTCTCTTGATTTCAATGCCATAAAACAAAAGCGTGGAGCCTTAGCCCCACGCTTTTATCATGAACACCTCATCAATCCATATTATTCATTGGGTTTGATAGGCTTAAGCTTCCAGATTTCGCGGTTGTAATCGTGCATCGTCCGATCCGTAGAAAATTTACCACTGTAGGCCGTATTCAGGATACTCATCTTCACCCACGCTTCCTGATCCTGATAGGCATCGGAAGCCTGCTGCTGGGCATCGACATAGGAACGGAAATCAGCTGCAACCATCCACGGGTCATTACAGTTACGGATCGCTCCAATAATGCCTGCGAACAACCCCGGTTCAAACTGGTTGAAATGACCACACTCCAGCAAATTCATCACTCGCTGGAAATCTTCATCTCCGGCAATCATCGCATTCGGATCATAATGGCCATGCAACTGCTCCACTTCGCCGGCAGTTAAACCAAACAGGAAGAAATTTTCATCCCCTACTTCTTCACGGATTTCGATATTGGCGCCATCCAGCGTACCGATGGTCATCGCGCCATTCATCATGAACTTCATATTGCCGGTGCCGGATGCTTCCTTACCGGCAGTAGATATCTGCTCGGACAGATCGGCAGCAGGCGCAATCACTTCCATGGCCGAGACACGGTAGTTGGGGAAAAACACCACCTTGAGCTTGTCGCCCACATCAGGATCATGATTGACCACATCGGCCACATTACTGACCAGTTTAATAATCTGTTTAGCCATATAATAACCCGGTGCTGCCTTGCCACCGATCAGTACACAACGTGGCGTCCAGTTATCCGCGTCACCGCGTTTGATGCGATCATACAAATGAATCACATGCAGCACATTAAGCAACTGGCGCTTGTATTCATGGATACGCTTGACCTGAATATCAAACATGGCATCGGGATTGAAATCCACACCACAGGTGCCTTTCACGAGTGTAGCCAAACGCTCTTTGTTTTGCCGTTTGCAATCAGCCCACTGCTGACGAAAAGATGCATCCTCTGTCAGTGGTGCCAATTTTCGCAACTGTTGCAAATCAGTAATCCAGCTTTCTCCGATCTGCTCATTGATCAAGCGGGACAACGGCTTATTGCACCAGCCCATCCAGCGGCGCTGGGTAACACCATTGGTCTTGTTGTTAAACTTCTCCGGCCACAGTTCATTGAAATCTCTGAACAGGCCTTCGATCAGCAGATCCGAGTGCAGTTGCGCCACACCGTTGACCGAAAAACTGCCAACAATGGCCAGATAGGCCATGCGAACCTGTTGTACATCGCCCTCTTCAATAATCGACATGCGACGCTGGCGTCCCACATCACCCGGCCATTTCTCGGCCACAACAGTAAGAAAACGCGCATTGATCTCATAAATAATGTCCAACAGGCGCGGCAGGAGACGACCGAACAGATGAACCGGCCAGCGCTCCAGTGCTTCAGGCAACAGGGTATGGTTGGTATAGGCCATCGTCTTGCCGGTAATGGCCCATGCTTCATCCCACTGCAGACGATATTCATCCATCAACAGACGCATCAACTCAGCGACGGAAACAGTCGGATGCGTGTCATTGAGCTGGAAACAGTTTTTGTCGGCAAAATCGCTGAAATCGCGGCCATGGCGTTCCACCCAGCCACGCAGCACATCCTTGATGCTGGCCGAAGCCAGAAAATACTGCTGACGCAGACGCAGTTCTTTACCATTTTCACTGGCATCGTTCGGATAAAGTACCATGGAAATATGTTCCGCTGCATTTTTTGAAGCCACTGAACCGGCATAATCACCGGCATTGAATTCACCAAGATCAAATTGATCCGTCGCTGCTGACTTCCACAAACGCAGGGTGTTGACTGTGTTATTCTTGAAGCCCGGAATCGGCGTATCATAAGGAATCGCCAACACATCCTGCGTATCAGCCCAGCGGCAACGCGTGATGCCCTGATCATCATGGTAACATTCAGTATGACCACCAAAATGAACGCGCTGGGTGTATTCCGGTCGGGTGATTTCCCATACATTACCGTAATTCAGCCAGTGATCGGGTTCTTCAACCTGATAACCATTCTGGATCAGCTGTCTGAACATACCGTATTCGTAGCGAATACCGTAACCAGTGACCGGCAATTGCAGCGTTGCACAGCTATCAACAAAACAGGCAGCCAGACGACCCAGGCCACCGTTGCCCAGGCCTGCATCACGTTCCATCGCTATCTTTTCTTCATAACTCAGACCCAACTGATGCAGGGCATCGGAAGTTTCTTCATCCAGCCCCAGATTGAGTATGGCATTGCCCAGTGCGCGGCCCATCAGAAACTCAAGCGACAGGTAGTAAGCGCGCTTGCTATCTTTCTCGATGTAAGCGTCCTTGGTATTTTTCCAGTTTTCCATCAGATGATCGCGAATGGTGTATGCCAGCGCCTGATATTTATAATGATTGGATTTACTGGTTGTATGCTGACCCAGCGTGCGCAAGTAATGCCGCTGGATACCTCTCACCAGTCCGGCTGCGTTTTTATCCAGAGCCGGAGCATCGGTAATATTGTGCTGCGGAGCAGATTTTTCTGTCATAGGGAATGCCTTTTGGTGATGCGCTTTTTTTGCGGCGAATCCTGTCCAAACAGCCCCTTCGGGTCAATCTGTAGCACTT
>CAZUVA010000084.1:0-5300 GCA_964622755.1 uncultured Zetaproteobacteria bacterium | reverse complement strand
CCAGCTCCACCACAGCAAATGCAGCCGTCAACCAGAAGGCGGCATTCAGTGCATGGTGATGATTAGCATGGCTTATTATCGGTATTCCCTCTTCCGTCAATTCGGTTTGAATGACATGATGGTTCGATCCATTATTTCTTTACCCCGCTGGTGATTTGGGTTTGAACTCTCAACAAGCCCTAACGCGCATGGATTTACTGACCAGCTTAACCTGTGAACGCAGAATTCCCACTCCTTCAGATACCGGCAGCGCACTGTTGAAAGTAATTAGCACGGCAGCAGAAATATTTACAGGTACAAACAGGTTCATGGCAGCAGCAGTCGCCCATAGACGTTGTGCCACATACTAGGGAAATGTTCAGATGGTGCAGCATCCTCTTGTTTCCTGAATGGGCGGGCATGGCACATCGCCATAGGAACAATAGACACAACAGTCGCCGTTTTTGGGTTTAAGCAGTACGTGGCACCGCTCGCATTCATAAAACCACTGGCAGGCATCGGTGGGCATGGTTTCTTTTTTACTGTGGCCACAGCCCGGACAGGTAATGGTTGATTCAACAATCATGATTCTTTTTCATCTGTCGGAAGCTGGCCATACAATAGTGGCCTGACGGATTTCTGGATTTACAGGCACACAGGCCGTCTTTTATCTGTTGCACGACAAGAACAGGACATTATTTTTCACACTCATCCAAGCCCTGCTTCGCCTCACGATCCTCACGCATAAAGGCGTAAAGTGTTAACAATGTAAACGCGATCAATGAAGGGATAAGCACTGCATCCAAATGCCCTGCCCAAGCGGCCAGTCCGGCAGCTCCGAACAGGATGACCAGCACAGGCGTCAAACAACACAGTGTAGAAATGGCCATGCCGATGATGCCTGTTTTCAATAGTATCGATTTTTTCATACCTGTTCTTCCAGTGATTTCAGAATGGGGCACGAATCGGCATCGGATGTCTGTTCGCACTGTTCGGCCAGAGCCAACAGGATTTCACGCATGCGGGAAAGTTTGCGAATACGCTCACCGATCTCCCCCGCTTTTGCTTCAGCCACCGCCCGCACCTCGGCGCAATTGCGCTCACCGGAACGCAGAGCCAATAACTGGGATATTTCCTCCAGCGTAAAGCCAAGCTCCTTGGCCTGCACAATAAATCTCAGACGCAGGACATCATCTGCCGCATATTGGCGATAGCCGGACACCGTCCGCAACGCCGGCGGAATCAGCCCGCGCAGTTCGTAATAACGAATCGTATCAATGGACACATCGGTGTGTTTGGATAATTCGCCAATCTTCATGGGCGAATGATAAAGCATGGAGTATACTCAAGGGTCAAGCGATATTATTCGGGGGGATTACCGGGCATACTGCAAAATGCTGGGGTTTTTCTTGAATAGCGAGAAAACATGGATTCATGATTCTTTGTCTATTGCATGAGCCAAACGGTAATTATTCTTACCCTCAAGCTTGGCACTGTACATCGCCTGGTCAGCGCAGCGTACCAGAGCATCGGCCTGTTCACTATCGACCGGGTATATGGCAATTCCAACGCTGGCAGTGATATAACATTCATTACCACTGATCCGAAATGCAGCCTTAAAGGTTTGAATAATCTTTTTGGCCACCAGCACAGCATCAGTATCCGTCTCAGTTTCAACCAGAATAATGGAAAATTCATCACCACCCATACGGGCTACGGTATCTACTTCGCGTACACATAAACGAAGTCGGTCAGCAACCTTCTGCAGCAGCACATCCCCCGCATCATGTCCGAAATTATCATTCACCGGCTTGAACTCATCGAGATCAAGATAGAACACGGCAAAAGATGAATGATGCCGTCGCGCCATTGCAATCGCCTGTTCAAGTCGATCAGCAAAGAGTACCCGGCTGGCCAAACCTGTTAGTTTATCATAGTGGGCGAGGTATCGTAATCGCCTCTCGCTATCCAGCCGCCTCACATCTGATTTTGCCAGCATCCAGGCAACCACGATCAGGAAAAAGGCAATGGCACCACTCCATATAAGAATCGTATTTCGCACCGTTTGAGATCGATTGGCAATCGCTGCCTGGGGAACGCCGGAAACCAGCTTCCAGAAATAATGGCTGGAATTCGATGCCAGCCGAATCATGGGAATCTCGGCCATATCCCTGAACGGGTAAATCGTTGCAAAAGCATAGAACTTGCCATGATTCTCGAAATCCCCTGAATCGGATTCAGTAATGCGTTGCCAATCAGCGGATGATCTCTGAGCCATGCTTTCTTTCTGGCGGGCTTCAAACATAAACCCCCATTGCCTGGCTGGATCAACTCCATACATCCAATAACCTTCATGATTCAAAAGCATGATATGGCCGGGGAAATCGCCATCACCATTCTTGAGATTAGCAAGCATATGATCGGCCAGAAAATTCAACATCAGAACCCCCTTCTTCTGCCCTTTTGCATTGAAGATGGCCATGCCGAAACGGATGGTTGGTTTGTAGGGAATTTCCACTTTTCCAGTTTCAATATTCAGATCGAGCGGGGAAATATAGACCTCGTTCACATCCAGTTTGAGAGTCTTTTGTACATAATAGCGCTTACCCTTATTTCTGAGTTCATCGGTCGGAGTTAGAAAAGGGTGTCCATTATTATAATTGGCACGTTCCAGTTCCATGCCATGGATATCAATCAAACGCAGCTGGTCAAACAATTCCGTTGTTTGGAGAAAAGAAATCATATCATCGGCAAAAATCTTTCGGCCTTCAGGATCATCGAAAGGCTTATGCAGGTGAACCTGATCAACAAGAAACAGAAGCGCATAACCGAGTTGCTTGAGATTATACGAAACGTTGTTGGCATGAATGACCAGGTTAATTTTTTGCTCAATGGCAATCTGCTCTTCTTCCCCATCCATTTTCTGCATATAAAAGAGCCCGCTGATCAGAGAGAGAACAAGCAGAAAACCCATGGCATACACCATGAACCGATAAAGAAAACCGCTGCTCAGTGCAGAACCACGGCTTTCACTGCCCTTGTCATGATCTTCATACATGGCATGTGATGATATGCGAATTTCCCAATAGTTCAATATTTGGACAGATTCGGACAGATATCTTCATCGGTTGTATTCTTCAATGTGACTCGCCACACTTATCGACTTATGGCAAATCAAAACCATCTGCCCCTGAATGCGGACATCCCGATGCAATCTGTCGTCTTTTTCAAGGCGCTGGCCGATCCGATCCGATTGCGTATCGTGCACTTGCTAACCCGCCAGAATGAGTTATGCGTCTGCCACTTTGTACAGGTGCTGGGATTACCGCAAAGCAGTATTTCACGTCACCTGAGTATCCTGCGTAATGCGGAGCTGGTGGCTGGCCGCCGCGATAAATTATGGATTCACTACCGCCTGGCGATACAGGATCAAAGTCCCTATACGGGCATAATCAAGGAACTTGGTAAACTGAATCAGGTCGAATCTCTTCTGGCTGAAGACATCCAACGTGTAAAACATATCTCCTGCTAACGCTGGTTGCATAAGCTCGTGTTACATTTAACTCATAGTCATTTATGGTATCACCAACTGAAAATTAGCAGACCCGACTGAAACACCATTCACCATCACACCCACACTATGCAACCCCGGGTAATACATACGGTTCTTGCTGTGTGGAACAGTGAATACGCATCCACCTCCGTTGGCATACCATCAACTGATATTTGCTCAACGTCCTGCATAAATATCTGTAGCAAAGAGGAAGTCCATCTCTATGTTTTTTGGTCAGATAGTCCTCTGAACATGTTGGCAATCTTGAATTGAACTCAATTCACTTGTTTCTGTATTTTTTGCTTTGAAAAGCTCACCGCGCATTTGCATATTAAGCCAAAAACCAACCACTATCATTTTAACATGACTGATTTGTACCCTCTTCTATCCCTGCCATACAATGAGTTTGTGTATTTATTTTACTATATCCGGATATACGGATATAGTTCGCCCTGTTTGGAGGTGTACATGTCATCCGAAAATAAAAAAGTTATAGGACTGTTCGCGCGTTATCTAACCGTCTGGGTGTTCCTCGGCATTGTGACAGGCATAGCGCTGGGTACATTATTCCCTCCTGTTTTCCATGCTTTGGGCGGTATGGAAGTGGCGCACATTAATCTGCCAATCGCCGTGCTGATCTGGGCCATGATTTTCCCCATGCTGCTCAAAATCGACTATTCCGCCCTGCATGAAGTGTGGCACCACCGCCGTGGGATCGGGGTGACTCTGGCCATCAACTGGCTGGTCAAACCATTTTCGATGGCGCTGCTCGGCTGGCTATTTCTGCAATATCTGTTCGCCCCCCTTCTGGATGCGGATAAAATCCCTGAATACATCGCCGGACTGATTCTGCTCGCCGCCGCACCGTGCACGGCGATGGTGTTTGTCTGGTCACGGCTGGTGGACGGCCATCCCCAGTTCACACTTTCACAGGTGGCACTGAATGATGTGATTATGATCTTTGCGTTCGCACCAATTGTCGGCCTGCTTCTCGGTGTGGCATCAATTACTGTACCATGGGATACGCTATTTCTCTCCGTACTGCTGTATATCGTGATTCCGGTTATCCTGGCCTATATCACCCGCAACATTTTACTGGCAAAAAACAGGCTGGATGGTGTATTGCACATCATGGATCCGGTTTCGATGGCTGCATTGCTGGTAACTGTGGTTCTGCTGTTCGGATTTCAGGGTGAACAGATTCTGTCCCAACCTCTGGTCATTCTATTACTGGCCATTCCGATTACCATTCAGGTCTATTTCAATTCCATGCTCGCGTACTGGTTGAACCACAAGCTGGGTGTAGCCCACTGCATTGCCGGGCCATCGGCGCTGATCGGCGCTTCCAATTTTTTCGAGCTGGCTGTAGCAGCTGCCATTGCCCTGTTTGGCTTTGAATCCGGTGCCGCACTGGCCACAGTGGTCGGCGTATTGGTCGAAGTGCCGGTGATGCTCTCGGTTGCCAATATCGTCAATCGCAGCAAAACATGGTATGAATCCGGTATTCACAAAGGAGTTCTTCAATGACAAAAAAACGGGTACTGTTTTTATGCACCGGCAATTCCTGTCGTTCACAGATGGCCGAGGGCTGGCTGAAACATCTGGGCGGTGATGGTTATGAAGTATTTTCAGCCGGCATTGAAGCGCATGGGAAAAACCCGCGCGCCATTTCGGTGATGCAGGAAGCTGGCGTCGATATTTCCAGTCAGGAGTCGGAAATTATCAACCCTGATATATTGGCGTCACTGAACCTGCTGGTAACCGTATG
>CAZUVA010000083.1:0-5309 GCA_964622755.1 uncultured Zetaproteobacteria bacterium | reverse complement strand
CCCTGACTTTCTGCCAAATCAATACCAAAACCCTCATATACCGGTCGCAACATATCCGACAATATAAATACCAGCCCGAAGGCTTTGGCCACAGCATTATCCCTGTCATGCAGAATCGGAAAAGTAAGATTGCCCTTATCCCGCGTTCGCCCTGCATATTCAGGCAATTCAGGTGTAATCGCGATCAAGCGGCCACCGGCCTGTTCAATATCCGGCAAGCTTCGTTGCAATGCCTGCATTTCCAGATTGCAATATGGGCACCATTCGCCACGATAAAAGCTGATAACAAGTGGCGCATCTGCGAGAAGGTCTGTGAGTTGGACACGATCGCCACCTAGCTCGGGCAAATCAAAATCCGGCACGTTATCTCCGGCCTTCAATGCCTCCTCTGCCAACCCGGATTCAGCCAGTGTTGCGATAGCATCGCGCATCATTCCCATCACATGCTCGGGAATTTGAACCATCATGCTCTGTTTCAAGGCGGCGAGTTCATCATGTAATGACATTCAGTCCTCCAGTGCACCACCGCAACTGGAACCCTGTCCGGCCGTACAACCATAACAGTGATCCATAACGGTGATTGACCTTCCCGTGATATCCTTCTGCATCAGATCGGATAAACGGGTACGCTTGCCACCAGCCTCCTGCATAGGCAAATCCAGCATCTGATTAAAATC
This sequence comes from uncultured Zetaproteobacteria bacterium, assembly GCA_964622755.1. Lineage (GTDB taxonomy): Bacteria > Pseudomonadota > Zetaproteobacteria > Mariprofundales > Mariprofundaceae > Mariprofundus. Next base: position 4,632 of record CAZUVA010000083.1, on the reverse strand, counting down.
GCAATCATAAACAAAACCCTGCCAATCAATACTGATCAGGCTCCGGCACATCACATCGGACAGGTTATCTTCGCTATAAGATTCTTTAAGTAACTGCATATAACTAGCGAATTCACCTCGGGAAATAAGGGTACTCCCAAAACGCTTAATTGGCATATTGGTAATGGTAAATAAATGATTGAAGGCGATGCCATAACGTAGATGTAGCTCGCGTTTATAAGTAGCTTCCAACTCCAGTTGGGGAGGAGGCAAGACCGGCCCCTGCGGATTATACACCAGCGTCAGCTTCAAGTCTGAACCCTCAATGCCGTAGCCCAGTTGATTCAACCGCTGCATCGCTTTGATACTCGTGTCAAAGACACCCTTACCACGCTGGGCATCGACATTGGAACCCAGATAACAGGGTAAGGAGGCCACTATCTCCACACTGTTTTCGGCCAAAAATTGGGCCATATCTTCATAACCATCCTCTTCCAGAATGGTCAGGTTACAGCGATCAATCACCCGTACGCCCATGGAACGCGCCTGATAAACCAGAAAACGGAAATGCGGATTCATCTCAGGCGCGCCTCCGGTTAGATCAAGGGTTTTAATCTGATTTGCAGCGAGGTAATCGATCACGATTTGCACGGTTTCCTGCGTCATAATCTCTTTCCGACGCGGGCCAGCATTAACATGGCAATGCAAGCAGCTCTGGTTACACAGATAACCGAGATTGACCTGCAGCGTTTCCAGCCTGCCACGACGAATGGCCGGAAAATCACTCTCTTTCAGTAACGGTAACGTAGCATGCATTCATGTTCCCCTGTTCATCATAAAAAACTGGAATATAAGTCGATTCCAGCTTGATTTCATTACATTAAAACTGCGCGTGTGGTCGATGTTTAATGCACATAAACAGCCGGATGAACCATGCGAAATTACCGCCGGCTATTTTTTATGGCGCCTGGGAGGTTTTCTTCCACCACCGCCTGAATGATCGCGCCCTGATTTATCACGACCAGAGCGCCTGTCCCCGCCACCAGGTTTGAATTGTTTTCTGCTTGTCCGGGAAGGCACTGCTTCACCGGAAATAAGCACTGACGCATTGAGTCGCTGGCCGCATACCTGCACCTGTTTCAGATCATTAAAGATGGCTTTGGGCATGCCTTCCGGCAAATCCACCGTCGTGTGATCATCATGAATCTGCACACGACCAATGAATTCACTCTCCAGCCCCAGCTCATTAGCAATCGCACCGACAATATTACCCGGTTTGACGCCGTGTTCTTCACCGACTTCGAGGCGATAGCGCTGCATGCCCTGCTCCGGTTTTGGCCCGCGAAGGCTTCGTCCCCGGGTTGGCTTGATATCATCATCAGAATACTGATCGCGTGATGGATTACGCGTGCTGCGGCGTTTGTCTTCCGGCGCATCAAAGCGCGGGTTACGGTCAGATCGAACAGGGCGATCAGAACGGCCTCGCTCCTGCTGCTGAAGATGCGGCTGATCTTTCAGCAATAGCGGTTTATCGCCCTGCACCATTTTAGCCAGCGCAGCAGCAATCTCGTTGGCAGGAATATCGTGTTCCTGGCGATATTGCTCAACAATTTCCGTAAACAGTTCCAAACCTTCGCCCGATGCCAGCGTTTCTGTGATGCGCTCCTTGAATTCAGCAATGCGTTTATCATTGATCACATTGGCGGTCGGCATCTTGAACGGTTCGATACTTTTTTTGGTGGCCCGTTCAATCGCATAGAGCATGCGCTTCTCACGCGGCGATACGAACAGAATCGCATCACCCTCGCGCCCTGCCCTGCCGGTACGCCCGATGCGATGAATATAGGATTCGGTATCGTGCGGAATATCATAATTGATCACATGTGAAATGCGCTGCACATCCAGTCCGCGCGCCGCCACATCGGTGGCCACCAGAATATCGAGATGTCCTTTTTTCAAGCGATTGACCGTAGCCTCACGCTGCTTCTGGGCGATATCGCCATTCAATGCCGTGGCCGCATAACCGCGAGCCTCCAGCTTGTTGGCCAGATCTTCCGTGGCCGTTTTGGTGCGCACAAAGACAATCACGCCGTCAAAGGGTTCCGCCTCCAGAATACGGGTCAGCGCATCAATCTTGTTGCGCCCGCTAACCATCCAGTAACGCTGGCGAATGGTTTCAGCCGTCTGCTCTTTCACCTTGATGGTGACCTGAGTCGGATTATTCAGATGCTGCTGAGCGATCTTGCGAATGACCGGCGGCATGGTGGCCGAAAACAGGGCGATTTGACGATTTTCCGGTGTCTGCTCCAGAATCCACTTCACATCATCAATGAACCCCATGCGCAACATCTCATCGGCTTCATCGAGCACCAGCGCCTGCAAATTACCCAGGTTGAGCGTTTTGCGCCGCATATGATCCATCACACGCCCCGGCGTGCCAACCACGACATGCACGCCGCGTTTAAGCTGACGCAGCTGAATATCATAACTCTGGCCGCCGTAAATCGGTAGCACATTAAAGCCCTTCAAATGCCGAGCATAGGTCTTGAATGCTTCAGCCACCTGAATCGCCAGTTCACGGGTTGGGGCCAGCACCATCACCTGCGGCGCTTTTTGACTTAAATCAATGCGGGAAAGCAGGGGTAGCGCAAAAGCCGCCGTCTTGCCGGTGCCGGTCTGGGCCTGGCCGAGTACGTCTTTGCCTTCCAGCAGCAGCGGAATCGTCTGTGCCTGAATCGGAGACGGTGCTTCATAGCCTGCGTCCTGCACAGCCCTGAGCAGTTCGGGCAACAAATCCAGTTCAGCGAAAGTAGAGTATTGTTGTTCGTGTGTTACCTGTTCGTGTGTCATAATCCATACCTGCGGAAATTACCGGAGCCGAAGCATGCCTGTACAATCATTAAGAAACCATGAGGAAGACGACGACATAACAATGCGTTCTCTATTTGCAATCGACTCCGCCAAGTTAAGGAAGAACTCTACAGATATCCCTGAACAGTTTAGCCTTGCACCATGACCAATAACAATATTCTCAAAAAAATTACTATTGCCAACAACCTCAAACATTTCGAAATCAAAGAAATTTTTGAGCTGGGCAGCTTCGAACTTAGCAGCAGTCGAATCAAGGCTTTCATGGCCGGCAGCAAAAATAAAAACTATGAAAAGCTTTCGGATGAATATTTTGAGGCGTTTCTGAACGGTTTTATCATATACTCACGTGGTACGGTGGATGAACCCGCATTGTTGCCCCGTACAATCGAAAGTTTCATCATTGGTCTGGTCGAATCCGGCAATACCAATGCTATCGAAGAAATTCGCTGCCTGATCGATGCTCAGAAAGATGAAACTGGAGAAGAAAATTAATACTTCTGGAACAGTATTAACCATATTGATATGATTCATTTAATAAATAACCATGAACTTTTTAACGGTTTGCTAAATAAGGAAGTCAGATAAGGTCAATCTGTCCATGATAAAAAAAACACTTCGAATTTTTATTGGATATGCTCCCGGAAAAGCTCAGGACATCGAATACCAATGCAAAGTCATTGCGTTAATTGCCTCCATTGCCATGCCCACCGCAGTAATTTTCTCCGTCATCAACTATATATCAGGCCACCTATGGCTCGCTGTGGTTGAAGTATTCACCTTCCTGCTTCTGATTCCGTGCCTCAATGTGATTCGCTATAAAGAATTACTACCCTCCATTCGTAACCTTCTCATGGCTAACGCTTTTATGGTATTTACTACCGCCTTTGTCGATGGCGGCATAGCCGGAACCGGCATAATATGGTCTCTGGTTATTCCTTTTTTTGCATTTCTTTTAATGGGTCTGCGTATAGGCTGGTACTGGGTTGTTTCATACGGCTTGATCAATATTCTGCTCATCTCCCTGCATTTCAGCGACCTCCTGACATTGGAATATACGAGTAATACCCTGATCTATTTCCCTCCAGTTTTCATTTTTTTCTCCTTGATTGCGGCATCCTTCGAAGTGCAACTGGAGCGTACCTATACGCAGCACCAGGACACCATCAATGAACTGAAAACATTGAAAGACAATCTGGAAGAACATGTTGCCAGCAAAACCTCCGAATTAACCAAAGCCAATGAACAACTCAAACAGGAAATCAGGGAACATGAAAATACAGCCAAGGCATTGAAAGCGAGCGAAGAACTCTTTTTACATGCACAAAAGATGGAAGCTATCGGTGTTCTGGTCGGCGGCATTGCCCATGATTTCAATAACTTTTTGGCCGGTATCACCGGCAACCTGTATCTGCTCAAAGCTAAACTGAAAGAGCAGCCGGAGTTGCTCAACAGGATTTCAACCATCGACCAGCTCTGTTTCAAGGCCGCCAATATGATATCCCAGCTGTTGGCTTTTGCGCGCAAGGATCATGTGGAAATGCAAAATATGTCACTGACCACATTTGTCCATGAATCTCTGAAACTGGCCTTGCTCGGTATTCCCGGGAATATTAAGTTCAAGCAGAAACTTGCTTCGGATGCGTTGATGATCCGCGGTAATATTAGTCAACTACAACAGGTTATTTTGAACATCCTCAATAACGCCCGCGATGCGCTGGAACATACCGCCAAACCTGAAATCAGCGTAAGACTGACACCGTTTACTCCCGATGCCACTTTCAG
>CAZUVA010000082.1:0-5328 GCA_964622755.1 uncultured Zetaproteobacteria bacterium | reverse complement strand
TGACCGGTCTGAATGAGGCTTATATGACTTGGTGGTTCGCCCATAATATTCTGGGCTTGCTGATTACGCCGGTTGCTGCTGCGATTACTTACTACATTGTGCCGAAAATCACCGGTAATCCGCTGTATTCGCATCGTGTTGGACATCTCCACTTCTGGTCTATCGTGGTATTCTACTCTACACCGGCTGCCCATCATCTGATGAGTTCTCCGTTGCCTGAATGGCTGAAGTCATTCGCGTCGGTAGAAGGCGTGCTGATTCTGGTGCCGGCTGTTGCGTACGTATGTAACATCCTGCTGACCATGCAGGGTAAGTGGTCGCTGTTCGTTTCCAATATCGAGATCAAGTTCACCATTACCGGCGTATTGCTGGCCATCCCGCTGAATATGCAGGGCGGCTTCCAGCAGACACGTGCCATCAACTGGTACATTCACGGTACTGGCTGGATTGTGGCGCATGCTCATCTCGCGTTGCTGGGCTTCTCGACCTTTGCGGAGGCTGCTGCAGTGTACTACGGCATGCAGGTTCTACTGCGTCGCAAGCTGTATTCCGCATCGCTGGCTAACTTCCACTTCTGGATGCTGTTGATTGGCTTCTCCCTGTACTGGACATCGATGACGATTTCCGGACTGATTCAGGGCGCTGCCAAGATCTACGAAGTACCTTATGTGGACGTGGTGATCGCTGAGCATCCATACATGATCGTTCGCTGGCTGGGTGGTACCATGGTGTTCTTTGGTAACATCATCTGGCTGTACAACATGATCATGACTGCCCGTGTAGGTTCTATAGTACCTGTAGGCCGTCAGCCTGTTGAAGTCGCATATACGCGATAAAAATATAGGGCCGGCTTTCGGGCCGGCCCGAACTTATATAATTTAAAAAAGGGAGGAATATCCGTGGCTTTTAGAGAATATAAAATTGGGTGCATGATGTTCGGTGTTTGTCTGAGCTTCTCGATGTTTGTAACAATATATCTGCCGGGACTGGACATCTCGGGTACATCATCGACTCAGGCTGCACTTGAAAAACAGTTAACCTATGGTTGGGAGAGCGGGTTTAACTACTATGATCCGTTCTTGCAGGGTAAGGACAAGCCGATCAAGGTAACATTAACCAAAGACCCGAATACCGGTGCGCCAATGGATGAGACCAGCGCGTTTGTGTTCAAGCCTGGTACACACTTTCCGGATGGATTGACTCACGACACGATTCTGGGTGAGGCGGTTCAGAAAGTTTCTGCTGAAACAGGCCGTATTGGCGAAGCCAGTGAAGAAGCCGGGGGTGTCTTTTTGGTACGCGTTGATGCTGATGATACTCCGTACATCGAGTATGCAACCGCAACTCGTGGCTGGACTGCCGATGCAGTGCTGAAGGCTGCCGATCAGCAATTCCTCGCCGGTTCGGGCAAGACCATGTTCGTACGTGAAGGCTGCTGGTGGTGTCATACGCTTCTGCCTGAGGAGACTCAGGACTGGCAGACATTCGGTCGTCCGCCGATGACCGGTGACTTTAACGGTGAGTCTCCAACCACCTTCGGTTCCGACCGTAAGGCACCTGACCTGTTGCATGTGGGTTCGCGCAACTCATCGCGTGAATGGATGACCATGCACTTCTTCAATCCGCGTCTGGTGCAGCCGCATTCCATCATGCCGCGTTATGATTACCTGTGGGGTGATAAGGATATTGAAGGCAATCCGATTGATCTGAAAGCATGGGACAAGGAATTCATGGAATATGCAGTTGGCGATCAGGTATATCCGCCGGAAGTTCCAATTCCTGCATCTGATAGTGAAGCGCGTATGTTGATCGACTTCGTGCTCAATCTTAAATAAGGGAGGAACTAACTATGGCATGGACATTTTCAAGACCTCTGCATTCGTTGACTTCAACGGATCAAAATAAAGACGCACAGCATACATGGGAGCATGAAAGCCTGGGTGGTATTGCGGAAAACAATAATCCGCTACCGCGTCCGGTGATCGGTTTGTTACTGCTGACTTACTTTACTGCAATGTGTATTACATTCCCGCTATACGGACAGCGACCGACGGCTGCTATCTATTCGGATTATGTATCGTTGATGAATTCAACCATGGTGCAGGAAGTGATGAATGATAAATCCATCACCCATAATGCAGCGAAAACCAAAGCAATGGCAATGATTGAAGATTCATTGGCTCATTTTGATTCGCCGTACACGTTCCAGCGCGCACAGCATCCGATCGATCTTGATCAGTTACGTGTGATTGCACCGCAAATTGTTGAATTGCAACATGCGGGTGTTGATCTGGAAGAGTATACGGTGATTGGACAAGAAGTGGTGCTGGCCAATTTCTTCAACATTCAGCCGGATGGAACCATCATCAGGAAGCAACCATGGTGGGATAAAGGTTACACCATTGCTTGCTGGTGGTTTGTTATCTTCTGCATTGGTTGTATTATTACTGTCAAGCGTCTGCCGCACTTCACATGGCGCCCAGACCACACGATTGCACATTAAGGAGACACGCATGATTAATATGGATAACCCACAATTCGCAGGCCTGCTTGTTATTGCTATCGCCTTGCTTGTGCCGGTAATTTACGGCCTGTTTGTTGATAATCACAAAAAAGGTACGCCTGATCCACGTAAAAACTCATTCTAATTTAGCATACTGCTAGTTAGCTTGTGATAGTATAAAGCGCCGCCCGATGGGCGGCGCTTTTTCTATGAATCGACAATGAATCAAATGGAGTAATTATGGATGCAATACTTAAATCTACCGGGATGATTTTGTTGCTGATGCAAACGGGCCTGGCGGGCGCAGCTGAAAATAACGGTCAGGTATATGATCTTGGTATTGAAAGCATGCGAAGCCATGGGTATAGCGTGGGTATTTTTGTCTTTCTAATGATTTCGATTCTTGTATTTCTGTTTATCCTTGGGGCATTCTGGAAACATAGCGAAGGCGCTGCGATAAAAACCGGTGAGAAGGTGTTGCTGGGCATGATTGTGGTCGGCGTATTTGTTGCCATTGCTTTCGCCGCAGCCCAATTGCTTGACGGCTTCTTGTTCTGAATGGACAATGCCCCTCTATTTCGGAGGTCGCATGTTAGGAATTGAATTGCAGGACGGCTGGACCATTTATATCTGGCTTATCAGTGGGGCGGCGATTCTTATCGGCGTGGTTTTTGGTATTCGCTGGGCTGCGAGTAATGAGCAGTTTGATGAAGACATCAAATATCTTGTCTTTGATGAAAATGATAAAGACAAGATGGATCCTGATGAGTTCAAAAAGTCTCAAGAGGTAAATAAGAAACAGGAGGCTCGTCGCAAGGAACTGCTTGCTCAACGCGAAGCTGAGGCCAAGGCTCAAAACTAAAACATGCTAAAGAATATTCCATGGGTGACCGTTATCAATACGGCCATTCTGTTATTAGTTGGCGTGCTCATTTTTGCGGTGGTACAGTCTATCCTTCATCCCTCCGGACCTGATACATCAGAGCGGGGGTTGCCCTATTATTCGACCGCTGATGCAGCATTGACCCGATCCGGTTCGGAACTGTATAAACGTTTGCAGTGTCGTAATTGCCACAAAATATGGGCTGTCAAAAATCTGTATGAAACTGTTCCTGCACCGAGCCTGGATGGTATTGGTTCCTTGCGTACCGAAGCGTGGCTGTATCAGTATTTTTCAAGCGATAATCCTCAATCCATGTTATCCACTCGATTAAAGGAAAAGTTCAAAATGCCCTCTTATGCCAAGCTGTCGGAACAGGACAGGCGACTGCTGACGGCCTATTTTTCCAGTCTGAAAGTCAGAGGCTGGTATCTTGATGAAACACGTAAGGCTGAACAGAAAAAACTAACGGGGAAATAATGGAACAACAGCATACAGGCCATAGCATCCAGGATCCGGAAGCAGCCATGGATATCGTTCATCAAAAATGGGGGCCGGCATGGCTCAGAGGCGCCATGGCATTTGCTGTTGGCGGTGCAATCATGCAGACCGGCTTTGATTTTCTTGGCGTGCATCTGGAATGGTTTTCCGGGATCACTAACTATAATGCAGCATGGGTCTTTGCCATGACAGTTCTGCCTTTCGGGGCAGGCATTCTGATTGGCATGATTTACGGTTATGGTGGCAAATACCTGGCTCACTTTCCGCCACTGGCAGTGCTGGTGATCAGTTACTACCAGAGCATGCAGATGCCTGAGCCTGCCGGTATGCATTTGCTGCCTATGGGGCTGATGACCGTGTTTATAATTTTGCAAATGGAGTTCTGCGCAGTCGGTGGTTTTTTCGGAGAACTGTTTATGCGTCGGCGCACTGGCTGGACATCCAAGTATGCAAAAAAGTCCGATTCCGAACGCCTGCCGGATGACAGGGACTCCTGAACCGAACTATTGATGAGACATCCTCAGTCAAGATCAACGGGTATAAAGCGCCCTGAAATCTCCGCAAAGGAAAAACGCCGCCGCAAAGGATTACTGATGGCGACACTGATTACCTGTATTACGCTGGCTATGGTGGGCGGCTCATTGCATGTGATGAAACTGGGATCGATGCGCATGAAAGAGATGCAGGCCAAGGCTTCTTACGATATTGTGGACATGACACAACATGTTCGCGCAGCCGGTGAAGAGGTTCATTTACAGACACAACACGAAAATACCGGTGGTAATACAGCCGGTTATACCGAAGGTGAGGCGGCGGAATTACTCTCTGATGAGCAATGGCGTGACTTGGCCTGGACGATCACTGTTCCGGCCGGCGTATTTGTCATGGGAAGCGATGATCCGCGTACCGGAGAGCAGAACAAACCGACGCATCAGGTGCGCATGCCAGCTTTCAGGATTGATAAATATCTAGTTACCCAAGCCGAATATGCACGTTTTGTGGCAGCCAATCGTTACAGACCACCATTGAATTGGGGTGATGGCAAAATTCCGCAAGGCTTGACCATGCAACCTGTGACGATGATTTCATGGTACAATGCCCGCGATTATTGCAGCTGGGTGGGTAAACGCCTGCCTTCAGAAGCAGAATGGGAAAAAGCTGCGCGCGGAGAGGATGCAAGGCGCTGGCCGTGGGGCAATGACATGAGCCCGGCCAATCTGAATACGTATTACAAAGTCGGCCATGCTACCGCAGTGAATCAATATCCGCAGGGGGCGAGTCCCTACGGCGTGATGGATATGGCGGGCAATGTACAGCAATGGGTGATGGATCGTTTTGCTCCGTATCCCGGTGCAACAGGGGCTAAGGAAATCTTTGAACCCAAGGCAATTGACCCGGATTATCAGCGCGGTTCCGATGAACAGGAACGATTGATTTATCGGGT
>CAZUVA010000081.1:0-5331 GCA_964622755.1 uncultured Zetaproteobacteria bacterium | reverse complement strand
AGAATTTTAATCTCCAGCGGTGAACATGCCTCGGCCATGCGGCGGGTCAAATCGATGTCTTCCTGGCTGGCCCGGGCTGTACCGCCGGGATGATTGTGGAACAGAATCAAACCTTTGGCATCCAGTTCCAGCGCTCGTTTCATCAGGTTGCGTGGATAGATCGCAGTACGATCCACCGTGCCTTCAAATAATATCTGCGTTGCCACATGCCGATGTTGCTGATCGGTGAACACAGCACCAAAACATTCCATACCCCGGCCCTGCAACAGCATTCTCAAATGCGCCTTTACCTTTTCCGGTCGATCAAACACCTTCTTGCCGGGCAAATCGGAAGCCAGGTAACGGATTTCGACCTGCCGAATCAACGTTAAAAAAACCGCGCCTTTCTCACCCACACCTTTGGTTTGGGAAAGCTCCGCCGTTGTTGCATCAAATACACCGGCCAGCGTGCCGAAGATATTCAGCAAGCGCTTGGCAATCGGTTTCACATCGATACGCGGAATCGCATAGGTCAGCAACAGCTCCAGCACTTCATAATCGTGAAACCCTTCAAATCCGTGTGCCGTAAAACGCCTTCTCAGCCGTTCTCTGTGCCCTTTAACAGTCTCATCCATGGTTCCCTTATGCAAGCGCAGAACTGCCTTTGCGTCAAACAAACATGCTTGCCTGCAGTTTTATTCGACACTACCCACTGTCGAGCGCTAAACTATAGCCATGCGATATTTGCGACATCAGCTCATTACACTGCTCGATCAGGCGCGCCGTCAGCATCGTATGGATGCAGTGCAGCCACGCTTGATGGCGGCGCTGGTGCAGGACTTTCTTACCCTGCTGCCAAAAGGCAAAAGTAAGCGTGTGGATATGCATGCCCGTACCCTCAGTTACGGTAATCTGCATCGGCATATTTTCACCATTCGCTGCCCCGATCAGGCTTTTTATCTTGATGCCATCAAAGGTTATCTGCTGCGTCAGGGCATCCAACCCATCGGCCAGCAAACAATGGTGGCCAGAATGGCCTGCGGCCCTGATGGCTGCGAACTGGAGTTACGCAACCCGGATGTCCACGACGAAGATAATTTTATGTTTATCGCCCTGCATATCTCGGCCACGTTATCGCCCGATCCGGAACCGATCAGAATGGATATTCAGGCTATATTGCAGTCTGTCGATCTCTCGGTCAGTGATTTTTCCCGCATGCGCCAGTCAATCGGTCAGTACATTGCCCGTCTGATGCCCGAGAAACCGGATGCTGCTGCTCTGCTCGACTGGATGAACGACAATCACTATCTCTTTTTCGGGATTCAGCATGGTGACATTCGGCTCGGATTGTTACGCAACAAGCGTGTGCTCAATCGCGTGATCCCTGACCTGCTGGACGACTTGCAACATTGTGTTTCGACACAGACTCCGGGTTTGACCTGGGTTAATCTGGCAGCCGCGCAACATTATCTATACAGCGCCGCCAATATCGAAGTGGTACAAATCTGCTGGACAGGGCCGAACGGCAACATGGAAACCGCGCTGCTTATCGGCCACTGTTCGCGCAGCGCCCGTTTTGCAAATGCCAGTTATTTACCCATTATGGCTTCGGGGTGGCGCAAACTGGCCGACGATTCACTCTTGCAACATTCCGCCTTTTACCGGCGCGAGATTCGCACCCTGTTCGACCGTATGCCCAAACGCATCCTGTTAACCACCAATCCTGCCGACTGGCTAGAACCACTAAAAGCCATTATTGATCTGGCCGATCCGATGCAACTGGTAGCCACTATATTACCTTCACAGGAAGGTGACCTGGATACCCTGATGGTCGCCATGACCGCCAAACGCTACGGCCCTACGGTGCTACAACGCATGCTGGAATCACTGCACGATGCCGGCCTGATCACCCATGGGCATGAATCATTCGGTATCGGCCCGCACCGCATTATCCTTATCGGTATCGATCAGAAGAAACCGGCCATTAGCGCTGAGAAACTGCATGGCCTGATTCGTCAATGTATTGTGTTCTGGAAAGATATTGCCAAGGCCGAAGTGCTCAAACATGCCGATATTTTCGATATCCCCGAAACGCTGAAAGAACTGGAGTCTATACCTCCACTGTATCAGGAACTGTTCCCGCCAGCCCAGTTCACGGGTGACATCCAGATGCGCAGGCGCGTGCTCGCCAACCGGCGCAGTTGTGTGCATATCACACCCAGGGAAAAACCCGGTCATGAAATTGAATTGCGTATCTATTCTCTGCAACAACCATCGCTCGGCACACTGGTCGATATTATTCGCGCCTTTGATCTCGACCCGGTTCAGGAGGCCGTTGTCCCCTTTGGTAAAGATCCGGAATGTTCGGAGTCACCGCAAAGTGGCTGTGGCTGCATCCATATTTCATCCCTGACCTGCCGTTCTTCCCGTCACCTGAATACTGACGATGATTCCCGTCTCAGGCGCGCTCTGGCACTGGTGCTCAATGGCGAAGCTGATCGAGACCCTGTCAATGCACTGCTGATCCACGCTGGCCTGGATATTGATGCCATCGCCATTCTGATCACCTTGCGTAACCACCTGATTCAACTGATGCCGGACGCTGCCAAACTGCCACTGACCGACATGATGCTGCGCCATGCATCGGTCTCGGCTTGCCTACACCAAATGTTTGCCACCCGTCATCTGCCGGGTGCACCAGGGTCATCACTGGCAGAATCCCGTGCTGCATTCCATCAGGCCATGCAGGGCGTTGCTTCACTGACCGATGACCGATGGTTTCGCGCTCTGGCCGAATTGACTGAAGCCTCGCTCAGAACCAATGCATTTATTCGCGAAACCGGCACACCCATCGGCATTAAAATTGATCCGCAACAACTGAGCTTTGCTGCGCATCCAAAACCATACCGAGAAATTTTTGTGCATGGTGTACATGTGGAAGGCATACATCTGCGCGCCGGCCCCATTGCCCGCGGTGGCCTGAGATACTCTGATCGCCCGGCAGATTTCCGGACTGAGGTGCTGGAACTGATGAGTACGCAGGTCATCAAAAACGGCCAGATTGTGCCAACCGGCTCCAAGGGCGGCTTTGTCATACGCGGCGGCAACGGGCCTGATTTTGTACTGCAGCAATATCGCAGCTTTATCCGTACACTGCTGGCTCTGACCGATAATTTGCAACACAGTGAAGTCATTCCCCCGAAAGGTATGGTGATTGCATCAAAGGATGCCGACGACCCCTATTTCGTGGTGGCTGCCGACAAGGGAACGGCGCGCTTCTCCGATGATGCCAACGAAGAATCCAGTGCCTCCGGCTTCTGGCTGGACGATGCTTTCGCCAGTGGCGGTCGGCATGGATATGACCATAAGGTCGTCGGCATTACAGCCCGTGGTGCCTGGATATGCGCCGAACACCATTTTGCCAAGCTGGGCATTGATGCCAGCAGCGATCCGATCTCCTGCGTTGGTATCGGGGATATGGGTGGTGATGTATTTGGCAACGGCATGCTGCTCAATCCCGCATTAAAACTGTTCGCAGCATTCAACCATCAACATATCTTCCTCGATCCGGATCCGGATGTGAGCAGAGCCTATACCGAACGTCAGCGTCTGTTTGCTGCCGCATCCGGCTGGGACGCCTATAACACGGAGTGTATTAGCGCAGGTGGCGGCATTTTCGCACGCAGCGCCAAACAGATCACACTGTCAGATAATGTGCGCAAAACGCTCGGCACGGATGCTGATTCACTGTCAGGCGAAGCATTGATTCGGGCTATTCTGTCCGCTCCTGTCGATTTGTTGTACAACGGCGGCATCGGAACCTATGTCAAAGCCAGCGATGAAAGTCATATACAAGTCCGTGATCCAGCCAATAATACCGTGCGTATTGATGCAACAGGGCTGCGTTGCAAAGTCGTATGCGAAGGCGGAAATCTCGGTTTCACTCAAAAAGCACGTATCGAATATGCACAGGCAGGTGGCATCATCAACACTGATGCGATGGATAATTCCGCTGGCGTGGATATGTCCGACCATGAAGTGAACCTGAAAATTCTATTTTCTTCGCTGCCATCGGCACTGCCAGACAAGCAGCGCAACAGGTTGCTGGAAAAACTCACAGACGCAGTCACCGAACAATGCCTGGAAGATAACCTGCTGCAATCGCGGGTGCTGACGCTGGCCGAACTCGATGCAGCACAACACCCTCCCCGGCTGCAACGGCTGCGTAATCAACTGGCTGATGAAGGCTGGCTGGATCCAGCCATTGCCCCCGGCATTGATAATGATGCACTGCTAACGCTCAGACCACAGATTTCTATACTGCTGGGTCAGGAAAAGAACCGCATTCACCAACAGCTATCCCTTGAATCATTCGGGCAGACAAGTGCATTCAGCCGCATACTTCTCCGGCAATATTTCCCCAAACAGCTACACAAGGCATACAGCAATATTTTTGCAGCACATCCACTGGCCGATGAAATCATTCATACCGAAGCGACCAACGCTGTGGTCAATCAGTTCGGACTGATTGCTGTGCTCCATCTGCAATCAATGCTGGATGCATCCACCTCTGACATTGTCGAAGCACTGCTGATTGCCGATACTGTGCTGAATCATAAAACACTGCGCACCTCGATCTGGCAATGCAACAGTGATATTGACATCATCATAGCATTGCAACGCAGCTTGCAGGAGTATCTGATGCTGTTTGCTGAAGAATTACTCAGACTCTGCCCGGTACGAAAACTGGATACAGACTGGATTGAGCGGCAACGCAAAGGGCTGGCCCGGTTCAGTAAAAGCATTTCCGATGCCGGCATGGGCGCGCTGGTCGGCAGCAATCACGCCGATTTACAGGATAATATCGCCAACTCCAGCCTCAATCAGGCCCAGTCACTACATATGGCTGCCATGCCTGCACTGGCGCAATCGGCCTGCGCACTGCATCTGACATCAGCAACTGGCCTACCTCTGAAACAATGCCTTAAAGCCAGCCGGGCCTGTCTGGCTCTGTTACCGATCGAAGCACTGGAAGCGCCACTGCGCACACCGGACTGGGGCGATGAAGATGCCCATAATCTGCGCCGTGAGTGGCTGCACCGCCTGACCATGCTAAAAAACAGGGCAATAAACCAACTATTGCAGCAATCGGACAAACAATATTTTCGGGCTGGCCAAAAACTATGGCACGCCCACCGACTCTGGCCCCATATAGAACCATTCATGACTCCACACCAAGAACCGGATACCGGAACAACTCAGAAGCCCGGAGAACCACGTCGTGCCGAATCACGGCGCATGCGCCTGCTGCTTGCGCTGACCCGCCTTGAATCAATTGTAGATCATAGCTAG
>CAZUVA010000080.1:0-5397 GCA_964622755.1 uncultured Zetaproteobacteria bacterium | reverse complement strand
TCTGACATGGCAATGAAAGCATTGTGCAATGTTGAAAGCATCAGAGGATTGTTCTCTGTCATCATGTTCTCCCTGCCTATGATGGCTGATATCTCACTGTTCCAATTTATACATGTTGAATACTTGCCCAACACTGATAGAAAATTGGCGATTTTCCACATAAAAATCTTCCAGTTTGTTTCAGGTTGTCTTACTGACCACCGCTGATCTCATACTCTCCATCCTGATTTGAAGCCGTTTCTCTTCATCATTCATAGCCCGGATTGCAGCCACCTGGCGTGTTTTGAAATGCTGATCAATAGCGGCAAAAACAAATACAGCATCCATAATACACAGACCATCTTCACTGGATGTAACCTCAACCGGGACCCACAAACTACTATGCCCCGTTAATCCGACCCTGGAAAAAATGTTGATTTTCTCTCCCTCACGGGCGGCATGATGAAAACACGCCTGATGCACTGCACGGGTAAGACAGCTTCCTGCGGCATGGTTTCGCGCTGAAACATAACCGGCTTCATCACATAACGTCAGTAACCTGCCCCCGTGCATCAAACCATACGCATTCAAATCAGATGCAATAACCGTGTATGTGTAATGGAACTCGGAATTCTGAATTGTCGCATAGGCCATCTGGACATTATACCCGCCGGACAATAAAAGTTAAATTGGTATCATCTATTGCCAGAATTATATATGAACGGCAAAGCTTTAACCGTATGAAAAAACGCTTCGTCATGCCGACTATGACGCCATGATGCGCGCCACCAGGCTGTTTTACTCACAAATCCCTTAAAATGTGGTTTTTAGTCGTCGAACTGGCCAACATCTACTGCTACACTCCGGCGTGATGTGTCGTTTATTATGCAAGTGGCGTAGTTTTTTCCTGATTTTGGCAGGACTATTTTTTGCTGCCCAGTCAAGTGTTTATGCAGACGAATCCGGCAGTCTGCAAATTCACATGGATCATAAAGTCATTTATTGCGCGGCGCGGATAGCAATAGCAGACAACACGTTTTCGCTTGCCATGAAAGACGGTATTCCGGTGACAACAGAATGGCATATTCAGGTGGGGAAAGTACGCGACTACTGGCTCAATAAAGAGATTGCCGATATCTCCGTCATTCGGCGTGCAAAACCGGATTTATTAACCCGAAGTTGGCTGCTGACTGACACATCCAGCGGAATTTCACGGCGTGTTTATAGTATTGAGGATACAATCCATTTTCTTTCCGACCTGGAAAACTTCCCTCTATTGGATCAAAGCCTTCTATTGACCGATACGCTGTACAGAGTCTCGGTCAGTATCGAAGTTCATGCCGGTGAAATTAACACGGCTTGGTGGGCCAACTTGTGGAAACCTGCGGCGGCCTCCATGCAACAAGACTTTTCGCTACCGTGAACCGGATCAACGTCATGCGATTGATACCGTTATTCATGGCATTGATGCTGTTAACGGTCACTGTGTTGCTATGGCCATCACAGGACGATGGTGGAAGCCTCCTGGCATGGGTCAACATTACGCTTATGCTGGCTTTATCCCTGCTGTTAATCCAATATGGAATACGACTGTTGCGTGAACATTCCGAGCCTCGGCCGGGTTCACGTCTGCGAGCCAAACTGGTGATTGCCATGATTGCCATGCTTCTGGTACCCGCCATGGTCATTCAAATGGCGGCCAGTCAAATGGTGGAGCGGGGCATGGATGTCTGGTTCGATGTTCGTGTGGACACGTTGCTGGATCGAGCCCTGAATCTGGCTCAGGGATTTTATGACCGCGTCGAGAAAAATATGACACGTAATCTGCTGGATTATATCAGCGATGCAGCCCTGCTTGCTGCCGTGAACGGCAATATGGATTATCGTTCTACCAACTCCTATTTGAACGAAATAAGAAAAACTGAAGGGTGGCAGAAGGTTGAACTGTTCGATATCAATGAAAGGCAGATCGGCGCTGTTCAGACGGGTGAATTGAGCGCACTGCAAATGACATCCCTGAATGAAACCGCCCGTCTGTCAATGCATCTGGGCAGAGTAGTGACCGAACTTGTAACGCGTAATGGCGGTGAAGTAGCCGTGGGTTATGCGCCGCTGATCGGGCCGACATCGGTGATTGGTCTGCTTAGAGTAGA
Source organism: uncultured Zetaproteobacteria bacterium (assembly GCA_964622755.1). GTDB lineage: Bacteria > Pseudomonadota > Zetaproteobacteria > Mariprofundales > Mariprofundaceae > Mariprofundus. The sequence continues at coordinate 3,265 of CAZUVA010000080.1, read as the reverse complement.
AATTCAATTGCCCACAGGCGTCATCCAGAATGCCCGGGCAGTTGAAGCAGATTATCGCAACTATCGCCAGCTTGAACACAATCGCCAGAAGATCAGTGCTACATTTACCCATGTGATGTTATTTACGACATTGGTGATTGTGCTATTGGCCGGTCTGGTGGCGCTATTGTTTGCCCGTCGTCTGACATCGCCCATTGGTGATCTTGCCGATGCCTTGCGCCGTGTAACCGAAGGTGATCTGGATGTGGCCATTTCCGAATCTCCTCAGGATGAACTGGGTTCGCTCGGTCATTCATTTAATAAAATGGCAACCCGCCTGAAACAAAATGTCGAGGCTATTGAACAGGCGCAGAAAGACTTAACCAAGGCATTGGATAACAGCCGTCAGCGACAATATGTACTGGAATCTCTACTGGCTAATCTGCATTCCGGCGTTGTACTGGTCGACGGGGATGGGCGAGTCCGCCTGCTCAATCAGGCTGTCCGCGATATTCTGCATCTGCCAAACAACTGGATACCAAGTGCCGACATCCTGCAGGTAAGCCATGGCAATCTGCGTGATATTGGTGATTTTTATGATGAGTTACGCCACCAGCGGGAAGAATTATTGCAGCGTGAATTTGATGTCGCCCTGCCTGAAGGTAAAACATTACATGTGCTCGCGCGTGGTGCACGGCTAAGTGCCAGTGGTACAAAATTTTCAGGTTACCTGCTGGTGATTGATGATATATCAGACTTGGCTGAGGCCGAGCGCACCAAAGCCTGGGCAGAAGTGGCTCAGCGACTGGCTCATGAAATCAAGAACCCGTTAACCCCCATCAAACTGTCTACCGAACGATTGCAACGGCGCTTCCGGGCACAAGTTGATAATACGCAGGTATTTGATGTCTGTACCAAAGCTATCATCGACCAGGTTGAACGCCTGCAGCGTTTGATTGCCGACTTTTCCACTCTGGCACGTATGCCACAGCCTAAAATCCGCGAAGTACTGGCCAATGCGCTATTACAGGATATGAATGAACTGTTTCATAGCTATCAGCGTGTCTGCGTCAATATTGAGGCTGATCATAGCGGCAACATATGCCAGTGCGATCCTGATCAGATCCGACAGGTTCTGATCAACCTGATGGATAATGCTATAGCAGCAACCGGCGATGACGGAACCCGCGCTGTTCGACTGTATGCACAGTTTACAGATGAATTTGTGGCATGGCATGTTGAAGATGATGGTGATGGTATCACTGAAGATGCTGCATCAAAATTGTTCGAGGCGTATTATTCGACCAAAGTCGATGGATCGGGTCTAGGGCTGGCCATTGCTAAACGCATTACCGAAGATCATGGTGGAGAATTGAAACTGGTTTCGAAAATCAGGCCGACCCATTTCTGCCTGAAACTCCCCAAAAATATGCCGCATAAGGAGGATTCATGACTGCACGCATCATGATAGTGGATGATGAACAGCCCATCCGTGATTCCCTGCAGGGCCTGTTTGAAGATGAAGAATATCTGGTTGTTTGCGCCGCTTCAGGCGAAGAAGCCATTGCCCGTCTACGTAAACAACCGGTAGACTGTGTCCTGCTCGATATTTGGATGCCAGGTATTGACGGACTGGAAACCCTAAGCCGCATTCACCAAATGGATGCCAATTTACCGGTGATTATGATGAGCGGCCATGCCACCATTGATACAGCAGTCAGAGCCACCCGGCAGGGAGCATTCGATTTTGTCGAAAAACCGGTCAGTTTTGACCGCCTCATGATTCTTGCCCGCAATGCAGTACAAAAACGGCGACTGCAGCAGGAAAACAGAGACCTGAAACGGCAGGAACTTGCCCATCGCAGCCAGCAGGAGCTGCTTGGTGACAGTCGTGTGATTCGTGAGGTAATTAGCCTTATTAATCGTGTCGCCCTTTCTGACTCTCCCGTACTGATTCTCGGAGAGCACGGCACAGGCAAGGCCGTCGCAGCCCACATGCTGCATGCTGCCTCCAAACGCAAAGACAACCCGTTTATCGAGGTCAATACAGCCAGCATACCAGCAGGACGAATGGACTCTGAACTGTTCGGGCATGAAAAAGGAGCTTTTACAGGAGCCCTGCACGCCCAACGAGGCCTCTTTGAAGCAGCTCATCAGGGCGTGCTGTTTTTTGATGAAGTAAGCGAGCTGAATCTGGCAGCACAAGCCAAGGTGTTGCATGTATTACAGCAACGCACTGTCCAGCGACTGGGAAACCCCACCCCAATGGCCTGCAATGTCCGCTTGATCGCCGCCAGTTCCCGTGATTTGGAACTGGCAATGCGGGAAGAGAAGCTCAGGGAAGATTTCTATTACCGCCTGAATATAGTATCCATTCGCATGCCGTCGCTCAAAGACCGGCTGGATGATCTGGCACAGCTTGTTCAGTCACTGGCCGATGAACAGGCCAAAGAGTTAGGTGGGGATGCGGTGCATTTTGATCCAGATGTAATATCGAGGCTCAAATCCTATGCATGGCCCGGCAATGTGCGTGAACTGCGCAACTATATTGAACGTTGCCATATTCTTATGCCCGGAGAACGAATGACAGCTTCAAACATGCTACCTCCGGATCAATCATCCACTCAACAGCCTTCCAGTCAGTCAGTTTCAATGCATTCCATGCATACAGGACAGGCAGATGCAGACAGCTTTCATGATGCGCGTGAAGTATTCGAGCGCACCTTTTTACTACAGCATCTGAACAACCATGAATGGAACATCAGCCGAACGGCAACTGAAATCGGCATGGAGCGCAGCCAGTTGCATCGAAAAATAAAATCCTTCGGGCTCGTACAGCATGCAAAGGAATCCTCATGAATGTGGTGATACTGGGAGCAGGAGAAGTCGGTTATCATATAGCCAGTCGACTGGCTACAGAAGGCAATAATGTTTCTGTAGTCGATCAGGATGCTGATCGGCTACAGGTCATTTCTGAAGCCATGGATGTAAAGACAGTCTGTGGTAAAGCATCATACCCCAGCATACTGGAACAGGCCGGCGCAAAAAATGCCGATCTGTTGATTGCAGTCACCACCAATGATGAAATCAATATGCTGGCCTGCCAGGTAGCTCATTCTCTTTTCAAGGTTCCAACCAAGGTAGCGCGGGTGCGCGAAACTGACTATGTCAGTCGTAAAGGCTTGATCGGACGCGATGAATTACCGATTGATGTCATTATTTCACCGGAGGCAGAAGCGGCCAAAGTCGTGATGGGGCGATTGAATGTATCCAGTGCCATGGATGC
>CAZUVA010000079.1:0-5399 GCA_964622755.1 uncultured Zetaproteobacteria bacterium | reverse complement strand
ACTATTTCACTGGATGTGAAAGGTTCTTCTGTCATTACTGCCGGTGATATCAAGTGTCCGGCCGGTTTGATGGTGTTGAATCCGGAGTTGATTCTGGCTCACCAGAATGATGATGGCCATCTCAAAGTTGAAGCCAGAGTAGAAAAGGGTCGTGGTTATGATGCTGCCAGTGAGCGCGAAGTTGAAGAACGTGCCGTTGGCTCTTTGCTGGTAGACGCCTCTTTTTCTCCGATTATCCGTGTGGCTACTCGTGTAGAGTCCGCCCGTGTTGGTCAGCGCACTGATTATGACAAGCTGATTATGGACGTTGAGACAAATGGTGCCATGACACCGGAAGAGGCCATTAACGAGGCAGCCCGCATTATCGAACAGCAGCTGGCTGTGTTTGTTGATTTTACAGCCATCACCGAGGTTGAAGTTGAAGAAGATGATGATAACGGCCTGGAAGAATTGCTGGCACAGCCTATTGAACATCTTGACCTGTCAGTACGCTCCATGAATTGTCTGAAATCTGATGATGTTTTCCGTGTCGGTGATCTGGTTCAACGCAGTGAGCAGGCTATGCTGCGCACGCCGAACTTTGGCCGCAAATCCTTGAATGAGATTAAGGAAGTGCTGGAAAATATGGGGCTTGAACTCGGCATGGAGCTGCCAAACTGGCCGCCGCAGGATGCTGCGGAAGCTCCGCTTGAAACTGAATAAGATAAGAGGTTAGAGATGAGACATCGTAAACATCATGGTTCTCTGGGACTGGTTAGCGGTCACCGTCGTGCGTTGATGGCCAATCTCGCTACAGCATTATTGACACATGGACGCATTGAGACCACTGAGCCCAAAGCCCGTGCCCTGCGCCCCTATGTTGAAAAGCTGATTACTTTGGCCAAACGCGGTGATTTGCATGCCCGTCGGCAGGCGATCGCCAAGTTGCGCCATCGCCCGATTGTTGATCGACTGTTCGGTGATGTTGCAGAAGCTTGCTCTGATCGTGCCGGCGGTTACACGCGCATTATCAAAACCGGATTTCGCGCCGGGGATGCTGCGCCCATGGCTGTCATTGAACTGATTGATGAAGTCGCCACTGAGGCAGTGGAAGAAAAGGCAGCAGAAGCATAACTGACCTCCCGAAAACTTATAAAGCCCCGCAAATGCGGGGCTTTTTTTGTGTTCGGCCTGTTTTATAGGCGTTTTTTCACCCCGGAGCTAATGTTCTGTCAATAGTTCATGGCGATTCATTTTTCCAAACAGGCGCACATCAATGACGGTTGTATTCAGTCGTGATTCGATGTTTCTGCTTCTTTCAGATAGGGCATCAGATAAAAACTTTGGGCGACGATAAATACTAAGGTCAGACCCATCAGACCGAATAGTTTGAAGTTGACCCATGTCGCTGTATCGAATGAAAATGCGACATAGATATTGAGAGCGCCGAGTGCAATAAAGAATAGCGCCCACGCGATATTCAGCTTTGTCCAAATGGCCGATGGCAGGGTGATATTCGCCCCCATCATGCGCTCAATAACGGTTTTTTTACCAATGAACTGCGATCCGATAAATACGGCAGCAAACAGCCAATTGATTGCAGTGGGTTTCCATTTGATGAACACTTCATCGTGCAATAACAATGTAAGCCCACCGAACAGGGCAACGAGCACCAGTGTGATCAGGTGGGAATTTTCAAACTTGCCTTTGATGATGCGGTGGCCAAAAGTCTGGACGGCGCATGCTATAATCAGGACAGCTGTGGCCGTGTAGATGTCATACATCTTGTAGGCGATAAAAAACAGTAGAACAGGAAAAAAATCAAAGAACATTTTCATACCGCCAATCCGACCACAGCCGACCTGCCTTGCCAAGGGGAAGAACCTGCAAGGTGATTCTTCTTGGCAGATAGGCTGTAATCACCGATAATCGCATCATGTGGTTTATGATTTCCCGACTGTTGATGGCTTTGTGCATGATTTCACTGGTTGCCTGCTCGGCTAAAACCAGCCAGCAGGTCTCTTCCGATCTGTGGAGCCAGTGGGAGGCCTTTGAGCAGCAGGTTCAGGAAGATTATCCGGATGCGGTGCCGATTGTGCTGGTTCATGGTTGGAACGGGGGTGAATTTTCATGGCCTGATCCGCATACATTGATGGACATGGAGCAGGATCTGCAACGCGACATCTATTTTTTTAATTACCGAACCGGTATTGTGGCCAACCGTTATCCGCCACTCGAATTACTGGAGGAACAGCTCGATATCTACCTGAATAATTATAAACAGGTTGATATCGTTGCCCATAGCATGGGCGGGCTTTTGATACGCCAGTATCTATTGCATCACAGTGAAAATCCTGTGCGCCGAGTGTTGTTTTTATCGACCCCCCATTTTGGCAGCGATATAGCAAGTATCCTGGTCGAAATCGCCAACATTTCATATACAGGGAATATTCAGGCTGAAGAGCTGTTGCCCGGCAGTGATTTTCTATGGGAGCTTAACAGCCTTGAGGGAGCAGAACTGGAAGGGAAGGTTGTACTTAATGTGTATGCCAAAGAGCAGAAAAGATTACTGAAGGGGGATCTGGTTGTAAGTGCTTCGCACGCATGGCTGCCATGGGCACCTAATGCTGAAGTGAATGGCGACCATCATCTGGGCAGGCGCATTAATGAATCGTGGGCGATGGAATTTCTGCGTTCCGGGCAGCGACTGCCTGCAGCGCCGGTTCCTGTTCAGAGGGAATTATGGGTACGTTTTCAATTGGCAGGTGCGGATCAACCTTTGACGTTTAACGATACTGCGGTGTATCGGTTTGACGCAAAGAACCCGCACAAGAAAAAAAGGTTCGATCTGTGTTGTGGTAATCGATCAGGTCTGGATCCGCTGGGGGGAACCACACTGATACTCAATCATGTAACAGGAACTGACAGAGTGAATTTTTTTCCTCGGAATGGATCAGCCCCGCAGCTTGTTCATATCGATGGTTTGATTGCAAACGATTGGCCGGTTCAGATGCAGGTGGTTCAGTTTGGTCAAGAGGGAGAACCGAAAACTGAAGCCGGAATGCCCTGACGCGCCAACGCATCAGCACGCTCATTTCCTTCATGGCCCGCATGACCCTTCACCCACTGCCAAGTAACATCATGGTTGGCAGCCAGTTTATCCAGTATTTGCCAGCGTTCAAGGTTCGATACCGGTTTTTTTCCGGCGGTTTTCCAGCCCTTCTTTTTCCAGTTGTGAATCCATTCATTCATGCCTTGCACGACATATTTGGAGTCCGAAATAATGGTAATCCGACATGGGCGAGTCAGTGACTTTAATGCCTCAACTGCGGCCTGTAATTCCATCTGCTGATTGGTGGTGTTTTTTTCACCACCGCATAGTTCTTTTTCATGCCCGCCCATACGCAGCAGCACGCCCCAGCCACCGGGGCCGGGATTGCCCGAGCATGCACCATCCGTAAATGCTTCAACAACAGGTTTGTCAGGCATGGGCGTACATTCCTTTATGATGTATGTGTCATTATGTCGTCTGATCAATATGCAGGGTGCGGGTCGGGAAGGCAAATTCCAGTTCGAGCGATTCAAGCAACTCCATGATCTGTAAATTCACTTCCTGACGTACTTGCAGGTATTCTTCCCACACCTTGCTGCCGGAAAAATAGTAGAGGAAAATGGATAGCGATGAATCTTCAAACTCATCAAATTTAACCAGCTTGTAATCCTGATCGACACCGGGATGGTCGCATAAAATCTTTTCAATACCAGAAAGAGCCGCTTTCATTTGTGATGGTGTGGTATCGTAGGTCAGGCCGATGCGCATTTTGATGCGGCGCTCCGAGCGACTGTCGATATTGTCGATCACCATATTGGCCAGTGTCGAGTTGGGCACGTTCACCAGTGTGCGGGAAAAAGTACGAATGCGTGTGGAGCGAAAACCTACCTGTTCAACCACTCCTTCAAATTCGGATGTTTTTATCCAGTCTCCAACCATGAAGGGGCGATCAACCAGAATCATGACCGAACCGAAAATATTGGCGATGGTATCCTTGGCTGCCATGGCAATGGCAATGCCGCCAATGCCGAGAGATGCGATCAGACCAGAAACGGAGTAGCCCATGTTTTGGGCCATGACCAGCACTGCGGTCATGATTAGGAAAATTTTCAGTGTTTTGGCAATAAACGGTACCAGCTGGTCATCCAGTGATGAGTCGGTCAATTTGGCGCGTTCGGTAAAATACGCAGCCAGTCCCTCGGTCAGGCGCAATAAAAACCATACGCCGATGACAATGGATACAATGCGGCAGGCGCTGTTAACCAGACTAATCAAAGGAAAGCTTTCAGCCGGTGGGTTGAGCAAATGTACGGAGATGAGCAGGCCGATCACGAAGACCAGCATACCTGCCGGACGTTCAGCGGCTTGTAGTAATACATCATCCAGTTGCGTTTCAGTGCGGGATGTTATTTTTTTAGCTATCGCGTGGAAAACCCTCACAATATAGCGTTGGGCCACGACAGTGATGAACAGGGCTCCGATTGCCAACAGCCAGTGCATCAGTGTGATATCCAGCAATGCTCTCTGTGTTAGCTGAGTCCACAAACTTTCCATACTGCCCCCCGAGATGTATCCGCAAGCGCGATTGTAACTACTGCTGCGAACAGCGCCAGTTTGTTATGTGTCACCGCTATGCACAACCTGTCATGTGCGAGCCTTTCATTGACGGTGCAGGCATGCCTTCTTATGCTCGTGTTGTGGAATGGGAAAAGGAGCAGGGACATGGCTGAAGCAGCATTACAGAGCTTGATTGAAGATCACGAAGCGCTGACCAAGCTGATCGGTAAGCGTGTTCGCTATTTGAATGAAGAGTATGAAGTTACCGATCTGCTGCCGGATGAAGGGTTGATGATTCTTTCCGCCGATGATGGTTCGGATGTACAGGAAGATAGCTATGGTCGCCCCCACCGGCTTGTCCCGAAGCGCCAGAACCTGAAATTTCGCGATGCCGAAGGCTGTCCAAGCAGCATCTGGGATGAACTGGCCTTCCTCGATGGCCCGCTGCTGCGCTAACTGAAAACCTTTTTTCACCGTAGAGTAAAGTCCAAGTCATAAAAAAATTCGGCATGATGCTGCCATTTATAAATATTTTTGGTTTTACTCTACGTAACTCTGCGTACTCTGCGGTGAGTAGCTTTTGACTATGAATTTACAGCAAAGGAATGCTTCATGAGCGTGTTTCAACAACTGTTTACCCGCAAGATGCTGATCTGTGTTTTTACCGGATTTGCATCTGGCTTGCCGCTTTATCTGCTGCTCAACCTGTTGCCGGCATGGCTTAGAAGTGAGCAGGTTGATTTGACCACGATTGGTCTGTTTGCCCTGATTCAGTTCCCTTATACTTGGAAATTTATGTGGGCACCGTTGC
>CAZUVA010000078.1:0-5463 GCA_964622755.1 uncultured Zetaproteobacteria bacterium | reverse complement strand
TGACTTCGCCGATAATGTTCATGACCTTGGCGACATTGGGCGCAGGGCGGCGTTTATCTACAATCGCCATATCCACATGCATGCGGTTGGCCAGTGCACGCGCACGTACCACGCCACCGACATCAGGGGAAACAATTATGATATCATCGAGATTGTTGCGTGCTTCAATATCTTTGGAGAACAATGGGATAGCAAAAATATTATCCACCGGGATATCAAAGAAACCCTGAATCTGTGTGGCATGCAGGTCGAGTGTAAGCACACGGGTTGCACCGGCGCGAGTGATCAGATCTGCAACCAGCTTGGCTGAAATTGGCGTGCGGCCTGCACTCTTGCGATCCTGTCGGGCATAGCCGAAGTAGGGAATGACAGCGCAGATGTTACGTGTTGAAGCACGTTTGGCAGCATCGATAAAAATCAGTAGCTCCATCAGGTTGGCATTGGCCGGTTTGCTTGTGCTTTGGATAAAAAATGCGTCCTGACCACGAATGGTTTCCCTGATCTGAAGGAATATTTCGCCATCGGAGAAACGCTGGAAATACAGGTCGCCCATGGGGTGCCCGATATGATCGCAGATCGACTGCGCCAGAGAAGGATTAGATGTGCCTGAAAACAGCCGCATTTTTTGATGGAACATGATCAGTGTCCTCCCGTGGATGCTGTACACACCCTTTCATGCACATATCGCTCACCACAACAGGGCGGCAAGCAATAACTGGCTGGGACGGCAGGATTCGAACCTGCGCATGACGAGATCAAAACCCGTTGCCTTACCGCTTGGCTACGTCCCATTTTTAAAAAACTCTGAACACTCAAAGTTTCCCTTGTATTGGATGCACGTTTTTTATGCATCCGGTATACGTCCAACTCGCTCTATGCTGTTGTTTCAGCAGTTTTGCTACTTCTATGGCTCTATCATGATGCTCAAACAGAGCAATGCATGCCGAACCACTGCCACTCATCCATGCCGTACTCGTATATTGATGTAAGCACTGAAGTAACTTGGCAACATCAGGATTGAGGCTACAGGCGCTCGCTTCCAAATCATTTTCAGCCATCTGCGGTGAATCGCGGCGGATAGTATCCAGCGCTTCCAGACCGGTCAATGAACGATCAGGGCGAAGTGATCTATCAAAATGCTGGAAGACTTCCCCTGTGGAAAGCCCCGTGGCGGGGCGAGCCAGCAAGAGAGTCCTGCTTGGTAATGGTAACGGATAATCCTGCATTTTTTCACCGATACCGCGTGCCAGGCTGGCTCGACCATAGAGAAAACAGGGGATATCTGCTCCGAAGGGGGTGGCAAGATCAATCAATTCGTTGATGTCCGTCTGAATATTCCACAGTCGGTTTGCCACCATTAGCGCAGTAGCGGCATCGGATGAGCCTCCACCCAAGCCTGCCTGCTCCGGGATGTGTTTTTCAATATAAATGCTTAACCCTTGTTGGATCCCGTATCTGGCTTTGAAAGAGGACAAGGTTTTATGTACCAGATTATTTTCACCGGCCAGATGCTGTTCCGAACAGTCAACGACGATATCTTTTGCCAAGGATACTTTCAGTTGATCGCAAAGATCGGTATAGGCAAAGGCCGTATCCAGTTCGTGCATGCCATCGGGGCGGATGCCGTTGATACGAAGATACAGGTTAATTTTTGCTGGCGCAGGGAAGCAGTGATCCATGTCTGTTATGGTTGAATGTTCAGGACAGCTTTGCGCCCGTATTTCATATCGGTGATCGTTAGTTTACGTAGCTCTTGCTGCCAGCGAAGGCGGATCAGGTGGCCCGTTTGCCTGCTTTCCCATATCTGTTCACTTTTTTGTTTGAAATGAGCCGGCATCTGGCTCAGCAGGATTGCGGCCAGCTCACGCGGTGGAATGATAATGCCATGCTCCGACAATTCCTCCAATTCGATATGTCGCCATGCCGGGTGTTGATTATCACGGATCTGTAAAGTCTTGTCTTGCCAGCGAAGTTCTACAACGGCACCGGTTGCTGCATGCGTAATGCGCAGCCAGCCATGCTCTGGTCTGCCGGCTTGCCATTTTAGTGACACCTGCCATCGCTTTGTCGGTTCAATGACAATGAGGCGTCCCGAAAAAGAGGGGTACGGGCCGATGGATGCCGATGTAATCGGCACAGCCGGTTTGTGTAACGATGTGGTTGTGCAAGCTGAGAGTATCAGTAGGGCCGCCATGCACAGGATGCTGACATACGTTGGCAACAAACCGGGAGCCATTCGAGAGGGGTTCGTCATAAAGTTTATTTAAGGCCGTCTTTGATTTTCTGTTTCAATTGCTTTGGATGTTCGGATTTCAGTTCGATAGCCTTTTGCCATGCCTGACGTGCGGCTTTCGGCCTGCCATGTTTCCACATGATATCACCAAAATGATCATACATCACAGCATCATCAGGAACCTTTTTCAGTGCTCTGGTCTGTGTGATTGCAGCTTTGTTGTAATCGCCACTTTGGTAATATGCCCAGGCCAGTGAATCGAGATAATAACCGTCATCCGGTTTCTGAATCAGGGCGCGGTTAATCAGTGCTATTGCCTTGTTCAGGTTAACGTTCTGAACTGCATATGCATAGCCGAGAAAATTTAGCGCTTCTGCATAGTTCGGATGGCGGCTGATGATACGATTGAGCATGGCTTCAACCTGTTCATACTGTTTGAAATGCTCGAAGGCCACAGCGCGGTTGAATAACAATTGGGCAGGAAGGTTATTTGCTCCCATCAGTTCTTCAGTGTCATCAAGTAATTGCCGATACTGTTTCCGATTCAGGCGAATGGCAGATAGCATCAGATGCGCATCCAGATATGCAGGCTTTGTTTTTAAAACGTTTTGTAGCCGGCTACTGGCCTTGTCCAGTTTATCCAGACTGATATCAATGGCTGCCAACCGGATCTGTGCATTAACTGCCATCAATGCGTTGCCATCAATCTGTTCATAGGTCTCTCTGGCTTCGGGTATCTTGCCCAGCGATTCCAGACTGGCAGCCAGGTAAAAGCGGTTCATATCATCGGGGTGAGAATCAACCAGTTTACGGAATATTTCTTCCGCTTCAGTATAGTCTTTGTGCTGGAAATAAAGCATGCCCAGTTGGCGCAGTATCTCGGGGTTGTTTCCGGATCGACTGGCAATATCTTTGTATACGGGAATAGCTTCGACCAGTCGGTTTTCCTGTATCATAAGTTTGCCCAGAGCAAGGCTAACCTTCAGGGCTCCGGGGTGGTCTGCAATAAAGAAACGGAGCAATTTTTCCGCTTCAACACTGTTCTTCTCTTTCAACGCAAGAGCACTGAGCATTAAAACCGGCGTATTATCATCAGGGGCCATTTTCTGCATCCGTGCCAGAGAGGCTTTGGCCGAGGTGAGGTCACCTTTTTTAACCAGCAATTGAGCTTGCAGTTGACGAAATTCTGGCAGGTCTTTTTCCCGGATAGCTGTATTAATGGCAGCAAGCGCTTCATCAAAACGTTTCTGGCTGGAAAGGATTCTGGCCTGAAAATCACGCGCTTGTATATGACTCGGGTGAGTTTTCAGAAAATCAGTGGTGGCATCCAGTGCTTTTTCAGGCCGGGATTCAGCCAGATAGAGACGGATACGGTTAAGCTGAATTTGTTCGAGTTGGCCGGGTTGCAGGTTTTTATCTGCAAGCAGAACATCGAGATGTTCTGTAGCTTTGTCAGTCTGGCCGCTTGTGAGCAGCAACGTGGTTAGTTGAATGTGTGGATCAATTGCTCCGGGGTCTTTTCTGACCAGTGTTTCCAGCAGCTCGATGGCAAACACATGGTTGCCCTCTTTCAGGGCGCTCTGAGCAGCTAGGTACAGAAACCGGGCATCCATGTTTTCCATTATCACATGCTGGTTTGCTACTTGTTGCGAGACAGATTGTTTCGCTTCTGGTTTTGCATCTGTTTGATGCGGGAGTGTTTTCTGTATAGCACATGCAGAAATAGCCATGATGGCGAAGGGCAGTAAAAAAAAGCGCAGGTTCATTATGCAGTTTCCACGATATGGATTTTCTGGAAACGGGTGTTTTCCGTATTGGTTACCCAGCAGAAAATTCCGGTGGCTTTGCCTTCACAGACACTGATGATGGGATAGGCAAAGCCCTCCCATGCGCTGCCTAAATCAGTAGGGGAGGGTTTGGCCGGGCAATCCGGATGCGAATGATATACGCCGATGATTTCGTTCTTCGTACCACGCAATTCGCGGTCAATGGATTGATAGCCGGCCGGATCAAGCTGGAAACGGTCAGCAGCACGGTCGGTATTCAGATTGGGCACCGGGCGAATCCCGTTCACCAGCCAGTTTCCATTGTTGATGCAGCCAATCAGCAGGCCGCATATTTCCAATGGGTAGCCCTTTTCAGCTTCCTGAAAGAGTGTGGCCATGGACGATTCTGAAATGTGTATCTGTCCTAGTGCGCTAGCGTCATCAATGACCGCCAGATATGCCGAACTACGGAAGCGTTCGGGTTCGAACTTTGATGTTGTCAAATGTTTGCTCCGTTATTGAGATATACAGGAAAAGTCGAAGCGCAAGCCTATCGCTTACCGGAGACTTGCCAAGCGCGATCATTTGAACATAATAAGGTGTATATCCAATAGGGGTTTCCAATATGAATTTAAAACTATCCATTCGCTGTCTAGCCATTGCAATACTTGCCTTCGGTTTGATATCCTGCTCCGAGCCAAAACCGCAGGCGCATGTATCCTTTGTGCAGCCGGCTGACGGGGCGACTGTCGGTACGACATTCAAGGTCGTGATGGCGGTTGAGGGCATGAAGCTACACAAGGCTGGCGACATTGTTCCCGGCACAGGGCATTTTCATCTGATTATAGATCAGGGGGAAGATTCATATATCCCGCTGCAGGCAGTGATCGTCAATGATCGCAGCCATCTGCATTTCGGCAAAGGTCAGACAGAAACCACGTTACGTTTGTTTCCGGGCAAACATACGCTGACCCTGCAGCTCGGTAACGGGCATCATAAATCCTATGGTCGCGAACTGAGTCAAACAATTAACGTGACTGTGAAATAACCGCATAGCAGGCACAAAAAAAGGGAAGGCGCAATGCCTTCCCTTTTTTGTGTGGTATCGAAAACTTAACGTTTCGAGAATTGCGGAGCGCGACGGGCTTTCTTCAGGCCAGCCTTCTTGCGTTCAACCTTACGTGCATCACGGGTCAGGAACCCGGCGGCTTTCAGAGCCGGACGCAGACCGGAATCATAGGCCAGCAGTGCACGGGCCAGGCCATGGCGAACGGCGCCAGCCTGACCGGAAACACCGCCACCGAACACATTAACGCGAACGTCAATGCGGCCGGAAAGCTGTGTTTCGCTCAATGGCAGAAGAGCCTGCTGACGAATGATTTCAACCGGAAAATAATTTTCCACTTCTCGGCCATTGACCATGATACGGCCCTGACCGGACTGGATCATGACGCGGGCTACGCT
>CAZUVA010000077.1:0-5471 GCA_964622755.1 uncultured Zetaproteobacteria bacterium | reverse complement strand
TGCTGGAAACCGGCAGATTGCACTGAAAGTTCTCACAGACATAGACAGTAATTTTGCCATCAATGGTTTTCTGGCCTTTGGTGAACGGAGCCAGTTGTTCAATCTCTGCATCGTGCCACAGCACCACGTCATTGGGTCTGTAACGCTGACGGATAATATGCAGCATATTGTTGGCATCATCCGATGCCCTGTCACCAACCAGCACAATTTCCTTGCCCTTGCTTTCAGCCATCAGAACAGCTGAAAGCAGGTGCAATACACCACCCGGTGCCCGCTCGGCAGTACCTGCAAAATGATCCGCGATAACCGCTGCCTCTGCAGCCAGTTTGGCATCACCGGTCAAACGGGACAGACGCAACAGATTGTGCATGGCTACGGCATTGCCGGAGGGTAATGCACTATCGAATATTTCCATCGGGCGGGCAATCAGTTCGTCATTCTGGCCGACCTGAAACAAACCTCCGTCCTTGCCCTTGAATTGTTGCAACATGATACGGTTCAGTTTCAGCGCTTCAGCCAGCCAGCGGGGATTAAAATCAGCTTCATACAATTCCGTCAAACCCCAGACCATCGAGGTATAATCTTCCAGCTGCCCTGCAATCGCTGTTTTACCTGCGCGCCAGCGATGCAACAACGCACCCTTTTTATCACGCGTGCGGGTCAGAATAAAATTAGCTGCGTTGGCAGCAGCCTGAACATAACGGGGTTCATTGAGTGATCTCCCGGCCAAAGCCAAAGCGGCAATGGTCATACCGTTCCAGTCCGTCAACACCTTGTCATCACGAAAAGGGCGAATACGATGATCGCGAACAGCCAGCAGTTTCTTCCTGCCTGCCGCGTAGGCAGCCAGATCAACCGCACCGAATCGGTGTAGAATATTGGCGCCGGTCTTCTGATGGGCGGCTTCATCGGAAAAGTTACCTGCTTTTTCCACACCATAGGCATGCATAAAATCATTGGCACGCTTGCCGAGAACAGCTTGAATTTCTTCAGCAGACCAAACGTAGAATTTTCCCTCTTCGCCTTCCGAATCGGCATCCTCGGCCGAATAGAATGCACCGCCGCTATCGCGCATATCACGCAACAGATATTCGGCGATGTCACGTGCTGTCGCCGCAAAACTCCGATTGCCGGTAGCCAGCCAGCCTTCGCTATAGGCCATCATTAACATGGCCTGGTCATAAAGCATTTTCTCAAAATGTGGCAATAACCAGTTGGTATCGGTTGAATAACGATGAAAGCCGCCGCCCAGTTGATCGTGAATACCACCGCGCTGCATGGCGACCAGCGTTTTCTCCACCATCGTCAGCGCTTCAGGTTTATGTTTAAGCTCCCCGTAACGCAGCAGAAACAGCAGCCGTTGTGCGGTCGGAAATTTGGGCGCACCTCCGAATCCACCGTGACTGACATCAAAGGCTTTGGCAGTATCCAGATAGGCCTGATCAACCAGGGCTGCATCTATCTCCCCCGGTGCAGCCATATCGATACTGCGCGTTAATGCAGAACCGATGGATTCGGCTGAATCTTCAATGCGCTTGCGATCATGCTGCCACATTTCACCAATGCGATTGGCCAGTTCAATCAGGCCGATTCGACCGAAACGACCATGTTTAGGTAAATAAGTGGCTGCATAAAACGGTTTTTTATCCGGTGTCAGCAACAGATTCAGCGGCCAGCCGCCGGAGCCGTTGATCATCTGCGCCGCATGCATATAAACCGCATCGATATCCGGCCTTTCCTCCCGGTCCACCTTGATCGCGATAAAATAACGATTGAGCACTTCTGCCACTTCCGAATCTTCAAATGATTCATGCTCCATCACATGACACCAGTGGCAGGTTGAATAACCAATGGAAAGAAAGATCGGTTTATTCTGCATACGCGCCAAAGCGAACGCATCTTCGCCCCATGGCATCCAGTTGACCGGATTATGGGCATGTTGCTGCAAATAAGGACTGGATTCGTGGATCAGGGCATTGGTGTATTTCGGTTCGCTTTTGGCCATCAGAATCTCCTCGCTCCGGATTGGAGTAGCCCACAAACAGGCCAGCATCAATGTCAGAAGCAATGTTATGGGCAATGACAGAGGGGCTTTAACGACGCTCAATATCTTTCCGCACCGCAAATGATAATGCTTCGCCCGGCTCATCGCCGAGCGTAATCACCGAATGCCACACACACAGATCCAGATCGCGCTGCGGCATCAACAATACATCGCCTTCATGCAGGATAAAACCAAAGCCACATTCAATCAGGTGGCCGGTAAACAGCGGCGAGCGATCCATCACAGCTTCGACCAGTTCATGATCGAATGCATCCATATAGGCCGACAGAACCTGCCTGTCCCGGATCAACCCGGCCAGTTCAGTACGCGCTGCAACATCGGGCAATACACGTTCAATTTCGTGAGCGTTGTGCGCATCGCCAATGAAATCAATCAGCGCATCCATCAGCCGCTGTTTATTCAGCGCCAACCAGAATGTGCTGCCGGTGATTTGCCCGTACACAACGCCGTCATGGCCGCGTTCGACATCGTGATGCATCTGCGCACCACCGTTGGGGGCATTGAAATAAACAATGCGCTCCACAAAGGCAGGCGATCCGCCGAGCAGCGGTTTAAGCATATTTATAATCGTATCGTTGCCGGTGATGGCTGCCGATTCGGGAAACATGGCATCGCATAATTGCCCGGCCCAGCGCTGCCGTTCAGGATCGGCAGCGACATCTTCCAGGCATTCCGTACCGAAAGAGAACCGGAAACGCAGCGATGCATCCGCTTCGATGAAGGACAACCATGAACCCTTGCACCAGAGGTTCTCAGCCACACAAACGCGCTCGCCGTTGTGATCAACCTCCGCGTCAAAATAGATTTTCTCAATACCCTGCTCATCATGTTCTTCAAAGGATGAAGCCACCAGAGCGAAATGGTCTGACAATCGATTGCTGTAAGGTGACTGCTCCAGTATCGGGGAGACTTCCCCTGTTTCCAGCGTTTGCTCCATCAATTGCCGCGACTGCCTAATATCGGATTCCCACGGCTGCAAATTCAGCAAACCGGGCAACATCACGGCTTCATCAGCCTGCCAGTGTCTAGCCACCGAATCCCCATCCGGCATATCAGGTTGCTTAAGCTGCTGAACAAATCCAAGTTGATAGTCACGCCGCAACAGTGCAACGAATGGGCCGCTTTCCGGGACGCTGCACAAATGGCGCACTAGCTCGGGCCGGCCTGTCGCAATGCCTCCGTCGCCTCACCTTCAAACTGGGAAAATGCTTTTTTGAAGCGTTTGGCCAGTGCTTTGGCTGATTTCAGATAGGCTTCCGGATTGCTCCAGGTTGCAATCGGATCGAGCGTTTCGGGCATTTCCAGGCCGAAAATCGGATGTGTCTGAAATGCGCTGCTTTCGAGTTTCCCGCTTAGCGCATCAGTGAGCAGGGAACGCGTCAGATCGATATCCATGCGTTCGCCAACGCCGTAACCGCCGCCACTCCAGCCAGTATTGAGTAACCAGACGGTCACATGATTGCGCCTGATTTTTTCACCCAGCATATTGGCATAAACGCACGGGTGCCGGGCCATGAACGGCGCTCCGAAACAGGGGCTAAAGGTCGCCTTTGGCTCAGTGATGCCTACTTCGGTTCCGGGGATTTTGGCCGTATATCCGAGCAGAAAATAATACATCGCCTGATCCGGCGTCAGTTTCGAAATTGCCGGCAACACGCCGAAGGCGTCGGCAGTCAGCATGATGATGTTTTTGGGCTGCCCACCCACGCCGGGATAAATTGCATTGGAAATTGCCTGAATCGGATACGCGGCGCGGGTATTCGGGGTTAGCGTAACGTCATTAAAATTTATCCGGCGGGTGGCGATATCCAGACCGACATTCTCCAGAATCGAACCAAAACGCTGGGTCGCCTTATGAATCATCGGCTCCTTTTGCTCCGAGAGATGTTCCACCTTGGCATAACAACCACCCTCGAAATTGAACACATGATGGCGACTCCAACCATGTTCATCATCACCAATTAATTTACGATCAGGGTCGGATGACAGCGTCGTTTTGCCGGTTCCGGACAGGCCAAAGAAAATGGCCACATCATCCGGATCGTCACCCATATTGGCCGAAGCATGCATGGGCAGCACATCCTCTTCCGGCAACAGATAATTCATAATCGTGAAAATGGATTTCTTGATTTCACCGGCATAGGCCGTGCCACCGATCAGCGCAATGCGGCGGCCCATATGCAGAATCACAAAGGCTTCGGAGTGGGTACCATCCATGCTCGGCATGGCATGGAAATGCGGCACATGAATGACAGTAAAATCGGGTTCCCCGACTGCCAGTTCCCGACCCAGATCGACAGGGCGGACAAACATGGTGCGCGCAAACAGCGCATGCCAAGCATCCTGGGTGATCACCCGCACCGGTTTTTCGTAATCGCTGTCGGCCCCGACCAGACAATCCTCGACATAGACCTGCTTGCCTTCCATATAATGCCGCACCCGCGTCAACAGAGCATCGAAACGCTCCTCCGGCATGGCGCGGTTAAAATCGCCCCACCACACCTTGTCGTGGCTGGACGGTTCATCGACAATAAACTTTTCTTTCACCGCCCGCCCGGTGAAATGGCCGGTGCGCACGACCAGCGCCCCCAAGTGAGCCAGATGCCCTTCATGATTATGGATGGCGTGTTCGTACAGGCTTGGCGTAGGCAGATTCCAGAAAATGGATTCCAGATTTTTCAACCCCAGATGACCGGTGGCCAGTTCCTCCGTAATTTTTTGCATCATATAAGGCATAGTAGTAGTCCCCTTATCGTTTCACAGGCACATGTAAGACCGGTTTCATACCAGCCCTCTGTTTCAATGCCAGCTCTTCACCAATCTTGATTCCTGTTATACGGCATCACTGCCTCCGTTCAAGCTGAATTGCAGGTCTGAATCACATCGATATGCTGTACCAAACCAAGTTGTTTGCAATGCTATTAACTCGAACCAGTCATTGGCAAATGATAAACATCATGGGCGGCAATATCCTTTGTAACCACGGCATTGGCTCCGATTATCGCGCCATCACCAATCGTGATTCCCGGCAATATTTTGGCGCCACCGCCGATCCACACGCCATTACCAATAATCACCGGCCGGGCAAAACACACACCTCGCCGTCTCGCTTCAGCATTTTTGGGATGACCCGATGTATAAATATGCACACCCGGACCAAGCAGCACATCATCGCCAATGCTGATGGATGCCGCATCCAGCAGTACACAGTGGAAATTGGCATAAAAGTTTTTCCCCACTTCAATATTCACCCCGTAATCACACTGAAAACCGGGCTCCAGCACACAACTGCCAAAACTTTTAAACAGGCGTTTGATATGTTTCATATTGCCGGAGCCTGGGTGAGCATTAAACCTGGCACAGGCCAGTCTGGCCTGTTCCCTTAATCGCCGCAGTTCAGGATCCA
>CAZUVA010000076.1:0-5565 GCA_964622755.1 uncultured Zetaproteobacteria bacterium | reverse complement strand
GTTTATATGAATACTTCAATCCCCACTTACTTAAAGAAACTGATCGACAAGGTGATTCCACCCATGCCGGATTTTTTTGCTCTGATTAATGAACAGTGTGAGCTCTGCGTGCAAACCATGACTGTGTTTGCAACCTATATGGAGAGCGGCGATGCAAAGAAGGCGAATCAGATACGCCGTCTGGAAAAGCATGGCGATCAACTCAAGCAACGCAACAGCAAAATCCTCAACCATTCATTCACAACTCCGATGGACAGGGAAGATATTATCGATGCGATTATGAGTATCGACGATATCATCAATTATGCAAAAACCACTGTGCGTGAATTGGAGGTACTGGAGTTACAGCCGGATCAGTACATGCTCGAAATGGCCATTGAATTAAGGGATGGAACAGAAGCCCTGCAACGTGGTTTTGCCATGTTATCCACCAACCCGGCGCATGCCGAAGATGATGCGCTGGCTGCACGCAAGGCAGAACAAAGGGTTGAACGTGTGTACAGACAAGCCATTGCAAAACTATTCCAACCGGATGCCCTGCTTGAAAAAGTACCTGATGAAGATGGTGGCACGGAACACCGACAACTGGCGCTGGTCATGGTCGATATTTTCAAACATCGGGAAATCTATCGCCATATGTCCAACGGAGCAGACAGTCTTGCGCATACTGCCGATAAACTGAATGATATTATTGTCAAGATATCCTGATACAGATAGACACAATCATGCAGGCACGTTGTTTGTTTCATGTTAATATTCCAATGAAACCGGGATTGGACATCAAAGCGAAAATATTCAGGTTTGGGCGTATGGATCGCGACTCGATTTATACCTCGGACATTCATATCAATGGATTCGCCTTTGATGACAAGGTCGTGCGCGTTTTTGCCGACATGATCAGCCGTTCTGTGCCCGGTTACGGACAGACATTGCAGATGGTGGAGTTATTGGCTCACGAATATGCACAACCGGGAACCCGTCTATACGATCTCGGCTGTTCGCTCGGTGCCGCCACAATGGCGCTCTGCCACGGCGCTTCCGGTAAAAAATGTCATATCATCGGCGTGGACAATTCCCCTGCCATGGTTAATCGCTGCAAGGAGACACTGAAAGAAGAATCCGTAGAAATTCGATGCCAGGATATTCTCGATACCGAAATTGATCATGCATCGGTAGTCGTTTTGAATTTCGTACTGCAATTTGTAGCCAGGGAAGAACGGCTCAAGTTGCTGATGCAAATCTATCAGGGTCTCAAACCCGGCGGAGTCCTGATTCTTTCCGAAAAAATTGCTTTTGATAATGCGGATGAAAACCGGCGACAAATTGGACTGCATGAAGCATTCAAACGTGCACAGGGATATTCAGATATGGAGATCAGCCGCAAGCGCACAGCGCTGGAAAATGTCCTGATTCCCGAAACACAGGGCGAGCACCACAGTCGGCTAAAGCAGGCTGGCTTCTCCGCTTCCCATACATGGTTCCAATGTTTTAATTTTGTCTCAATGATTGCCGTCAAATGAGGGCATTCAGGGATCAGGAATCTGCCCGGCTGAAAGAGCAGCTGGCCGACACCTCGCTGGCTGGCTGGAGCGACCCGCTGCTGGCATTGCATAAACAAGGCTGGGACAGCGTCTTCAGGCATGGCGACCTGAAACGCTGGCAAAGCGGTTTTGAGGCATTACCCGATGTCACTCCCTCTGAAATCAATCTGAACGCCTCAGCGGTTAAAATTGGAACGCCCTCCGACACACAAATGCCGGCGCATACAATCGAATCCGCACTGAAACAGATGCACCCGTGGCGCAAGGGGCCATTTGAACTGTTTGGTGTACATATCGATGCCGAATGGCATTCGGACTGGAAATGGGATCGTCTGAAAGATGCTATCAGCCCCTTACAGGGGCGTACTGTCCTCGATGTCGGTTGCGGTTCAGGTTATCACCTCTGGCGCATGCTCGGCGCCGGCGCTGAACTAGCGCTCGGCATTGACCCCACCGCCCTGTTCTCCATGCAGTTCGGCGCCATGAAACGCTATCAGCCCGAAGCTCCCGCATTTTTTATGCCGATTGGAATTGAACAGATGCCAACCAATATGGGCTGTTTTGATACCGTATTTTCCATGGGAATTCTCTATCATCGCCGCTCACCCATAGACCATCTTGTCGAACTAAAAGCATTACTTCGAAACGGAGGTGAACTGGTATTGGACACACTGGTGATTGAGGCTGACGAAAACCATTGTCTGATGCCAATCAACCGCTATGCCAAGATGCGTAATGTATGGTTTATCCCCGCTGTGGATATGCTAAAGCTGTGGCTGAAACGCGCTGGCTTCAAAGGTATCCAAGTTGTGGATGTGAATCCTACAAGCATTAAAGAACAACGCAGCACCGAATGGATGATCTTCGAATCACTGGCAGATTTCCTTGATCCGCATGATTCAAGTCGCACCATCGAAGGCTATCCCACTCCCGTCCGCGCTATCCTGACAGCGCAGGCATAAACCTCTTATCGCCTTTGATTACGGGAGAACAGACACCTTGTTCATCACATCGCCCTGTTTGATCTGATCGACAACATCCATACCTTCCACAACCTGGCCGAAAATCGTGTACTGGCCATCCAGATGCGGCTGCGGAGCGAAGCAGATGTAAAACTGGCTGCCAGCTGAATCGGGACTGGCTGAACGCGCCATGGCAAGCGTTCCACGCACATGTTTGCGAGCATTAAATTCGGCTTTGACATTATAGCCGGGGCCGCCCCTACCCGTTCCTTCCGGATCACCGCCCTGTGCCATAAAGCCGGCAATCACCCGATGAAACTTCAGCCCATCGTAAAAACCTTTACCGGCCAGAGCTTTGAAATTGGCCACGGTATTCGGGGCGCTATCCGGATACAGTTCAATCAAAACCTCACCATGTTCCGTTTCAATTTTAATATGATTCCCCTGAGGAATATCCTTATCGCCCGCCTGCGGCGCTTTTGTAAATAGTCCCACGTTATTCTCCCTTGCTTCCGTATTTTGCCCTGCATTGACCTGACTGATAAATAGCACACCGACAAATGCAAAAGCCATAATAAGATAATTTGTTTTCTTCACTGTTAGTTCCTTCTTCAATTCATTTTCTTCATCATAAAAAACGCTTCTGTGCAGATGGCATGATTTTATCCGGGTGCAACACCATATGACGCATACCGCCCTTCAGCATCCCGGTTCCCAACAACGCATCTCCAGCGAATACTGCCACATTTTTTTCATTCTCATCAGTTTTAGTGTCTTTCAATTGGATGCGTTGCCCCTGCAAAAAACGACTGACTTCTTCTCCGCCCAATGTCAGATGATCAAAACCGTGCAACCATTGTGCCATGGGTATCAGGCTCGCTTCTTTCCTGGCCGCTAACTGTTCAGGATTCACCATCATCTCCTCTGGCCAGCCGCCGGTAGAAAGACGTCGCAAACAGGTCACGCAACCACCCATACCAAGGCTCTCGCCGATATCGCGAGCTAGCGAACGAATATAAGTGCCTTTGGAGCACGACACTTCAAGCGTGACCAATGGATATTCGAATGCGATCAAACTAATCGCATGAATGGTGACAGGTCTGGCCTGCATCACCACATTTTTCCCCTTTCGAGCCAGTTCATACGCCCGTTTTCCATTGATGCGAATGGCCGAATAGTGCGGCGGCGTCTGCTCAATCTCACCGCTGAATCCGGCCAGCGCCGCTTCCAGTTGCGTACGACTGATTTCCGCATCAAATCGAGCACAAAGCTCGCCTTCCATATCCAGCGTATCGGTCTGGTAAGAAAGGTCGAAACTGACACGGTATGATTTTTCGGCATTCAGCCCCATCTCGGCAAAGCGCGTCGCATCGCCCAGTAAAATGGGCAGCATACCTGTAGCCAGAGGGTCGAGAGTGCCGGCATGACCCGCCTTGATACGTTTTTTCCCCGGTTGGGAAAATACCCGAATCACTTCATTCACAGCGCGGCGTGATGTCCAGCCGCAGGGCTTATCGAGAAAAATAACACCGGCGATGTGATTGTCTGCAGTCATCACAATAGTGGCTAATCGAGAACTTTGTCGACCGCCTGCTGAATCTTCTCGCAGACCTGTTGCAATGACCCCCGCATGATGCACCCAGCTGCATAAG
Organism: uncultured Zetaproteobacteria bacterium; assembly: GCA_964622755.1. Taxonomy (GTDB): domain Bacteria; phylum Pseudomonadota; class Zetaproteobacteria; order Mariprofundales; family Mariprofundaceae; genus Mariprofundus. Next base: position 1,410 of record CAZUVA010000076.1, on the reverse strand, counting down.
CATGCCCGCCACCACCAAGAGATGCAGCCAGATCACCGACATTAGCCCACGTCTTACCTCTGAAGGTAACCTTCCAGCAATTGCTGTCATGTTCATCCACACGTATAAATACAGCCACTTCCACGCCATTGATACTGCGTGCATAATCAATCAAACCTTCGGTGTCTTCAACATCCGCACCTGTCTGATTATAAATATCCTGATTGATATGAATCCAGGCCGAACGACCTTCGTTTTTGATCTCCAGTGTTGAGAGACAGGCGCTCATTATCTGCATGCCTGCCAACGAACGACTTTCGTACACATGAACCGTAATCGGCCACGGTTTAGCACCAGCCTCAATCAGAGAAGCCGCCATGCGGTACACTGCAGGCGTGGCGCTGGCCAGCCGGAAACTGGCTGTATCGGTCATCACGGCAGTATAGATCGCCGTCGCACTGGTTTCGGTAAGCGGTGCTCCCATGGCCAGCATCAGATCGAAAATCATGGCGCCGGTAGCGCAATAACGGGCGTCCACCAGAGTAATATCGCCAAACAATTTATTGCTGGCATGGTGATCGATATTCAACAGGGTAGCGCCAGCAAAAAATGATTCGGGCATACCCAGACGCCCGAATGCACCACAATCCAGCGCGATAATCAGATCGGCATCCTGGGTTTGACTCCAGTCGCCTTGCCCAACCTTGCCAGCATGCTCAAGGAAGCGGTATATGCGCGGCACACCGTCCCGGTTATGCATGCATACCTTTTTTCCTGTTGCAGAAAGGAAATCATACAATGCCTGTTGGGCGCCGATACCATCCCCGTCAGGATTACAGTGGGTGATTAACATGATCCGATTGGCCTGTTCAATGGCATCAATCACCGGACGCCAGTCTACATCGCTAATCAGAGGCTGAATGGGGGCTTGTATGGATGTACTCATGGTCTTTCCAGATTCCTCAGCATTTGCAATACATCACCTGATTTCTCAAAAGCAGTATCCCAGTGAAACTGAATTTTTGGCAGCCGGCGCTTGGTCAGCGCACGGCGCAGTTCATGTTCAAAGTGTGGAGCCATGCGATTAAGTGCCTGCAGACAAATTTCCTGATCGCTTTCACTGTTATGATAGACCCATATCTTCAGCAACTGACGACCGGATGCCTCCACCCGAGTAATGCTAACGCCATGAAATCGCGGGTCGGCAACATCGCGCAGCAATAATGTCGAAAGCAACCGTTGTATATCAGCAAGAAACCGCTGCTGGCCGGCAGGATTAGCACCCATAACAAAGCATATTTACAATAATCAGAGTGTAGCTGCCACTTCTTCAATGATATAAAATTCGAAGGTATCGCCCTCTTTAATATCATTGAATTTTTCGACACTCATGCCGCATTCATAACCGGACTTCACTTCTTTCACATCATC
>CAZUVA010000075.1:0-5641 GCA_964622755.1 uncultured Zetaproteobacteria bacterium | reverse complement strand
CCAGTACCCGTCATTATGGCGGCATTGCAGGCCGGGCCTGGAAAAATTGGATATTTCATAAGCCTCGTAGCCGGCATCAGAAAGATGTTTGCGGGTTTCAAAGAACATTGATAACGCTGTTTCATCATCAGGTAGTGCATAAGGTTTTTGCACATGGGTTGCAGCCAGTCTGGTGTGCGGTTCGACTGTGAGTTGATAACAGGATAAATGTTCCGGTGACAGCTTGATGGCTGAATGCAACGTGGTTAGCCAGTCATGCAGGTTTTGTCCGGGCAGGCCGTACATCAGATCCAGATTGATATTGCCGAAACCTGCATCGCGGGCAATATGATAGGCCTGAACAGCTTCATCGGAGTCATGAATACGTTCCAGCCAGCGTAATTCTGCGGTGTCCAGGCTTTGGACGCCAATCGACAGGCGATTAATGCCTGCTTGCCTATACGCGGGAAAATTACCGGAGTCGGCAGTGCCCGGATTGGCTTCCAGCGTGATTTCGGCACCATCCTCAATATCGCAGCAGCTGCGGGCGGTATCAATGACCGTTTTAATCAGCGCAGGAGGAGCCAGAGACGGAGTGCCGCCACCAAAAAAAATACTGTGCAGTTTGCGATTGGAAAATTGCGGCGTGTTGCTCCAGTATTTTAGTTCGGTAATCAGCGCCTGTTGGTAAGCATCCCAGTCGGGCTGCAAACGTTCATGTGAATTAAAATCGCAGTAATGGCATTTGTGCAGGCAGAAAGGTATATGCACATACAGTTGTAGTGGAGAAGGGTTGAACAAAACTATTTAAGCACGACTTCGTAGTGTTCTATGGCAGAGTGTTCATTACTTTCCAGTGAAATTTCTTTTTTCAGAAAATCTTCCAGTTGCAGCACGCTTTCATTTTCTACGCCCAGTAGCAGATCAATAATGTCAGGATGTGCAATGACGGTCAGTTTTTCACACGGATAAGCGCGCGCTTCCGCCACCACTTCGCGGAACAGCTGATAACAAATGGTAGATGGACTTTTTGCCAGTCCGATACCGTGGCAGTGGCTGCACTCGGTCAATAAAATACGACCCAGCGAATCACGTGTGCGTTTTCGCGTCATTTCAACCAGCCCCAGTTCCGAGAACTGTACGATATGATTTTTCGCTTTATCCCGTTTCAGGGCTTCTTCCAGAACCTCAATCAGTTTCAGTTTGTTTTGCTCTTCCTGCATGTCAATAAAATCGACCACAATAATGCCGCCCAGATTACGCAGGCGAAGCTGGTGCACGATTTCATGGACGGCCTCGAGATTGGTCTTAAAACCAGTTTCCTCCATGTTTCTGGAGCCGACAAAGGAACCTGAATTCACATCAATGGCAATTAATGCCTCGGTTTGATCAATGACGATATGACCACCGGACTTCAGTGCTACACGCCGTTGCAGCGCTCGCTCCATAGTTTCTTCGACGCCATAGACGTCAAAAATCGGGCGGTTGCCCGGATAGTAATAGAGTCTCTTGGCCACTTCGGGCATGAATCGACGGGCGAATTTTTTCATCGTTTCATAGGCTTCGCGGGAATCAATATGAATTTTTTCAACTTCGGCATCGACATAATCACGCATGACACGTAAATACAGATTCAACTCTTTGTGGATCATGGATCCGGGAGCGGAGTTCTTTGCTCTTTTTTCAATGTCGGCCCATAGTCGCAACAGAAAATCGAGATCCTGGCGCAATTCAGGTTCTTCTTTTCCTTCGGCAACTGTGCGAATAATAATGCCGCCCTGTTGCAGATTCATAGACTTACATATATTCAGCAGCCGTTCACGTTCAACCGGGTCTTCGAGACGTCTGGCAATGCCGATGTGATCCAGGTTTGGCATATAAACCAGATAACGACCGGGCAAACCAATCTGGCTGGTCATGCGAGGCCCTTTGGAAGCTATGGGCTCACGGGATACCTGTACCATCAGATCCTGACCATCCTTGAGCAGACCGGAGATCGGTGGCGCATTGCGGCGTGATGGCGAGCTGTCAGCAGATTCAGCCGTGTTATCTGCTTCGTCAGTCTGCTCCATATCTTCTGTGAAGCTATCGACCTGTTGTTTGGCGGTGGCGATATCGCCGGCATAAAGAAATCCGGCTTTTTCCATGCCGATGTCGATAAAGGCTGCCTGGATGCCGGGCAACACGCGCTGAACGTGGCCTTTGTAGATATTACCTTTCAGTCCACGTTCGCGTTCAATATAAATTTCTTCAGGTTGTCCATTTTCGATGCGTGCAATCCGTGTTTCAAATGGTGCCACATTAACCAGCAGTTCTACGCTCATGATGATTTGTCCCAAAAAATTATTTATGCGTGATTATTCATCACGGAACACAGGAAGTATATGAAGGAAATGCAGAATAGTATTAAACGACGGTAGTAGCCCAGTTATCAGCGGATTTCAGACAGCATCTTCAGCGTTATGCGAACCGGCAGGCCGATCACGTTATCCAGCGGGCCATCGATAGATTCAATAAAACTGGCTGCACCGCCCTGTACGGCATAAGCGCCTGCTTTATCAAGCACATCATTGTGAGCTAGATAGGTATCGATTGCGTCTTCGCTGACTGTTCTGAAACGGACGCGGGTAACCACATGCTGTTGCACGAGCCGGTCATTCAGACGCACGCATACTCCGGTGATTACCTGATGTTCAGCTCCGGAAAGGAGTTGCAGCATGGTTTTTGCATGCCTCAGGTCGTGCGGTTGCCCCAGTACATGCCTGCCGATGGAAACCAGCGTATCTGCTGCAATCACAGGCCTTCCATCTGGCGCATTGCAAGCGATTGCCTTTTCCCGGCTCAGGCGTTTTACCATAGCGTTCACAGGCTCACCAGGGAAAGGGGTTTCATCTATGTGGGAAGGTCGCACCTCCACAGCCAGACCGGCGCTTTGTAGCAGGATGAGGCGGCGGGGAGAGCGGGAGGCAAGGATGATTTCCATTTGCGTATGATAGCGTTGCTTTGGCTTGACGGCACGAGTCGCACGCATACGATGCACAGTTCGTGACTGATTCATCCATTCATACCTCGCTGGAATGCGCTGTCGAGCTGTGCCAATCTGATATGGCACGGGTGAATGCCTGTATCCACCAGAACCTGCAATCCGATATCATGATGATTCCCGCCATTGGGCATTATATCGTCAACAGCGGCGGCAAGCGGCTGCGACCATTGCTGTGTCTGCTGACGGCCCGTTTATTTGGTTATCGCGGAGATCGTCATATTCCACTTTCCGTGGTGGTCGAATTTATTCATACGGCATCATTGTTGCATGATGATGTAGTGGACTCATCTGATCAGCGGCGCGGTGCGCCATCAGCCAATGGCGTCTGGGGTAATCAGGCGTCCGTACTGGTGGGCGATTATCTCTTTTCTCGCTCATTTCAGATGATGGTGACTGATGGCGATATGGCGATGCTGAAACTGATGAGCGATGTCACCAATGCGCTGGCCGAAGGCGAAGTCTTGCAGTTATCGCGCACCTTTCATCTGGAGATGACAGAAGCCGAATGCCTTGAAGTGATTGAGCGCAAAACAGCTGTACTGTTCAAGGCAGCCTGTGAAGTGGGGGCACATGCAGCGGGACAATCTGCCGAAGTCGTGGGGGCCATGGCTGAATACGGTATGTGTCTGGGAGTTGCATTCCAGTTGATGGATGATGCCCTGGATTATCTGGCTGAGGCTGAGGATGCCGGCAAGCCGGTTGGGCACGATCTGGAAGAAGGTAAAATCACGCTGCCCCTGATTTACGCCATGCAGCATGATGCGGAATTGACAAACCGGGTTGAAATCATCGCCGAGCGTGGCTCATATAAAGGTGGTGACCGGGAATGGGTGCGCGAACATGTTGCGGCACAGAATGGTTCCGATTTTACCATGGTTCGGGCAAAAGATTATGCCGAGCGCGCCAAACAATTGCTGCCGGTACATGCCGATAGCGAAATTCGACAGTTGCTGGCTGATCTGGCCGATTTTTCCGCCCACCGCCCTTTTTGATCAGGCCACAGAGATAACGGCATAAAACAACTTGCCGTGGTTGGCCCATCTTTCTAATATGCGCAGCCTGTTTATCAGTTCATTAGAGTATAATGCGGGGTGTGGCGCAGCTTGGTAGCGCGTACCGTTCGGGACGGTAAGGCCGGAGGTTCGAATCCTCTCACCCCGACCATTTTTAGGGCCTGTTCACATAAAATCCGGCCGAAGCGCTACGCATGGATTTTATGTGAACAGGCCCTAGTTCATTTTCGGCATGTGTTCAATTATCGCCAGCTCACCATCCTGCTCGGTATCTTGCTTGATTCGATAGAGGCGGCATAGACGAAAAGACGTTATTTCAAAAGAATGTGCAAAAAAATCATGATATTTATACATGACATCCAGCACCACAAGCGCAGCCAAATATTGCGATCTGTATCACAGAAAACGAATCAACAGGATTTAGCATCGGGCCGATTCATATCGTTTTCTATCGGAGGAAAATCATGTCCCCTGTGTATAAGCAGGAAACAAACGACAATCAAGTCAAGGTGCTAAGCATCCCCAAATCTTCGGCTCATCCTGATGAAACTTTAAGCGAACATGCTGTAGACTTGGCTATCGTGCCGCAACTTGTTGCATCCAAGCCGGCCAGTCGTGTTGAAACCCAACCGCTTGATCTGGATAGCATTATCGAGGAAGTGGCACAGGCTATAGCCACGACTGAGGATCATTATAAATGTATCATGTTCACCGATCTGGAAAGTTCAACCGAATACAAACGTTCCATGGGGCATACCAAGGGATATATGCGCAACAGGTTATTTTGTGATGTTTGTAAGCAAGCTGTTGAGCGATACAATGGTCAGGTTGTCAAACGGCTCGGGGATGGTGTTATGGTGGTATTTGAAAATGCCATTGATGCGGTGCTGGCCTCCCTGTTTATTAAACGGAGTCTTTCGGATGGACGCAAAAAGCTGAAAAAACTGGTGGGGACGATGCATTATCGCATTGGTATCACATGTGGATATGTAAAGGCGATACCGGGCGATGAACAGGATTATATCGGTCACGCCATGGATAAGGGCGCACGGATCCAAACCCATGCCTTGCGTAACCAGATATTGATTGATGAAATTGTTTTTGGACTGATTCATACAAAAATACGGGATTATTCAGGTGATATTTTAATTGGATCGGGAAGGAATATATCTCTGAAAGGTGTAGGTATCAGTACACTCTACGAAGTTTCACCGAAAAAATTGGGGCTGGAATCGAGTGTTTCAACACGCATAAAAAATATTTTTCGCTAAAGGCGCACTTGTTCAGAGTTGCACTATAATACAATCATATCCATATGAGAGTGTGGTGTCTCAATGGGTTTCGAGTAATTTACCCACCTAATAGCGAAAGTTTTTCATATTGTTGATATGATCCGGCAGCATAGTCTAGCCATGTCCGGTCTGACTGACCCTCGGGAGAATGTTATGAAATATGCTATTTCTGCAATGATACTATTGCTCTTATCGGGGTGTGCAACTGCCTACCAGGAGCGTACGACTGCGCAGGGGGCGGTGATTGGAGCAACAGCCGGAGCTGTGATTGGTGCCCAAAGCGGCAACACTGCAGAAGGTGCCGTGATTGG
>CAZUVA010000074.1:0-5688 GCA_964622755.1 uncultured Zetaproteobacteria bacterium | reverse complement strand
ATGAGAATTGCCCGGACTACAACAGAAATCCGCCGCCAGTTAAAACCACTGCGTAGCCATCAAACGATTGCCTTCGTGCCAACCATGGGTTGCTTGCATGACGGCCACGTAAGTCTGATTGAAAGAGCCAGGGAGTTGGCCGACATCGTAGTTGTTTCCATTTATGTGAATCCACTGCAATTTGGGGCGGGAGAGGATATGGATGCCTATCCGCGCACTTTCGACGACGATGCACGAGCTTGTGCTGAAGCAGGAGTGAATTTCATCTTTCATCCTGCCACGCTATACCCGAAAAATGGCCCGAAAATCACGCTCAAAGCCACCCGCCTTTCCAACTGTCTGTGCGGCGCATCGCGACCGGGTCATTTCGACGGTGTTCTCACGGTAGTAAATATTCTGTTCAATATCATTCAGCCGGATATCGCCGTGTTCGGCGAAAAGGACTGGCAGCAATTAACAATTATTCGCCGCATGATCAAAGACCTTCAAATGCCCATCGATATTGTCGGTGGTACCATTATTCGCGAAGCAGATGGCCTTGCCTTGAGCAGTCGCAACCGTTATCTCTCCGATACTGATCACAGTCAGGCGCTGGCCCTGTCGAAGGCACTGACTGCCATGCAACAATCGGCTCTGGCTGGCGAAACAAAGGCTTTAGCACTGAAATCTGTAGCACAAAATATTCTTGATGCTGCGGATATCCAGACCGAATATCTCGATGTCCGTAGTGCAAGTACGTTAAAAGCCAGACATATACTGAATAAACAGCCGGCCCGCGCCTTTATTGCCGCCAGGGTTGGCAATGCACGACTGATTGATAATATGCCGCTCGAATTCAATACCCCGCTCGAACCGGCAATCCGCACACAGGAGTCCCGATGAAACTCAATATGCTGAAATCAAAAATCCATCGCGTCACGGTGACCCATGCCGAACTCGATTACGAAGGTTCCTGTGCTATCGATCAAACCCTGATGGAGAAAGCCAATATCCTGCCATTCGAACAACTGCATATTTATAATATCGCCAACGGAGAACGCTTCACCACCTATGCGATTACGGCTCCGCGCGGATCCGGCACCATCGGCGTAAACGGTGCGGCCGCCCATAAAGCAAATACCGGCGATCTGCTGATCATCTGTACCTATGCAGAGATGAAGGTGGCTGAAGCTGAACATTTCAACCCTGCGCTGGTTTATGTCGATCAGCATAACACCATTACCCACACCAGCCACGGCCATCTGGCTGCGGCCTGAGCGTGCGCTACGCCATTGCCAATGTTCAGGTTGGCATGGATGAAGAACAGCCGGAAATCGCAAAACGGCTGGCAGATCAGCTGCATGTCAGTATCGATGAAATCACATCCTGCACCTGCGTACGCCGTGCGCTGGATGCCCGTAAAAAAAGCCGCATTCATTTCGTTTGCACGTTTGAGATTGAGCTGGATCGGAATCTCGATCCGTTACCGAACAATACTCGTCTGATCGAGCGTTCCGCGCTGGAGCCTGTGACACCGGATATTTTTACCGGGAAACTGGCTGGTGAATTCCATGTGGTGGTTATCGGTGCTGGTCCGGCCGGCCTTTTTGCTGCGTTATCGCTGGCTGAAGCCGGTTTTCGCGTCACTCTGCTGGAACGCGGTAAACCGGTGGAAACACGTATGCGCGACATTGGTCGCCTGCGTTCGCGTGGCGAACTGAATCCGGAAAGCAATATCTGTTTTGGTGAGGGCGGTGCCGGTACCTACACCGATGGCAAGCTCTACACCCGCATCAAACACCCGTTTCTGCGGCATGTGCTGCATACCTTTGTTCGCTTTGGTGCCCGAGCGGATATCCTGATTGATGCACATCCGCATCTGGGCACCGACAAGCTGGTTCGCATTGTACGCAATATGCGCGAACATCTGCTCAAGCTGGGCGTGGATTACCATTTCGAAACCCGTGTGGATGACCTGCTGATGACTGATGGTAAAGTCACAGGGGTACGCACTGCCAACGGTGAAGAAATTGCTGCCGATCACATTATTCTCGCGACCGGCCATTCAGCTCGCGATACCTTTGAACGGCTACAGCAACTCGGCATCAAAATGGAAGCCAAGCCATTTGCCGTAGGAGTACGTGCCGAGCATCCGCAGGAACTGATCAACAGCATCCAGTTCGGCCCTAGTGCAAAACGCCCCAAACTCGCTGCCGCCGAATACAGCCTGACGCATCAGGCCGAAGATCAGTATCTCGGAAAACGTGGCATCTACACTTTCTGCATGTGCCCGGGCGGTCTGATTGTGCCCTCCCCGACCGAAAAAGGGCGCATGGCCGTAAACGGCATGAGCAATGCTAAACGCGCGGGCCAATGGGGCAATTCCGGTATTGTTGTACAGATCACGCCGGAAGATATCGCCCGTCATGGCATCGGGAACCATCCCCTCATGGGAATCAGCTTCCAGCGCCAGCTGGAAAGCGCCACATTCACAGCTGCCGGCAACCAGTATGCAGCCCCGGCCATGAAACTGACCGATTTCATCAACGGCAAAGCCAGCGGCACACTTGCCCCTACCCGCTTTAAACCCACAGCTGTTGCGTCCGACTTGAATACATTGCTGCCGAACTGGGTGAGTAAACCACTGGCCGATGGCATTCGGGGCTTTGAGCGGAAAATGCGTGGTTATATTACCGAAGAAGCCAATCTGTTCGGATCCGAAACCCGCACATCCTCTCCTGTTCGCATCGAACGGGGTGACGATATGCAAAGCATCAATACATCCAGCCTCTACCCGGTTGGCGAAGGTGCGGGTTATGCCGGTGGTATTGTCAGCGCCGCCGTCGATGGCCTGAAAGCCGCAGCCAGCATTATTGCATTACATGCCTGATACGGGTTTCCCGAGCATCAGTGATCGCGATGCACAGATTGTGATTCTGGGTTCCATGCCCAGCAGAATATCTCTCGCTGAAAGCCGGTATTACGCCCATCCACAAAATGCATTCTGGCCGATAATGGCAGATTTGTTCGGCTTTGATGCCGGACTGGACTACGAAGACCGTCTGGCCCAACTACGCGCATACCATGTGGCTCTGTGGGATGTCGCACATCAGTGTATCCGTCCCGGGAGCATGGATCATGCCATTGAAACCGGGTCGGTTGTTGCCAACGATTTTACTTCTTTTTTCAACACGCACCCGCATATCCACGCTATTTTCTTCAATGGCCGCAAGGCCGGGGAACTGTTTCGAAGGCTGGTACAACCGGATATTCCAAAGCGGTATCACCACATCGAACAGCATCTTCTACCTTCTACCAGCCCGGCCCATGCAAGCATCACGCGGGCGGATAAACTGGAAGCATGGAAAATTGTCATCCAGACCCTTGAAAAAAGCTGACTGCACCCCTATCTATCCACTTCACAAGTAACGATTCAAGGAGAACCCATGACTGCAACACCCACAAAAGAGACTCATGCCTTTCAGACCGAGGTAAAACAGCTGCTGGATCTGATGATCCACTCGCTCTACTCGAATAAAGAAATCTTCCTGCGCGAGCTGATTTCCAATGCATCTGATGCTGCGGATAAACTACGCTTTGAGGCCACCACCGATGATGCGCTGTTCGAAGGCGATTCGGATTTGCATGTCTTTATCGACATCGACAAGGAAGCCCGCACCATCACCGTTCGCGATAACGGCATCGGCATGAGCCGCGATGAAGTGATCGATAATATCGGCACCATCGCCCGTTCCGGCACCAAGGAATTCTTCGGCCAGCTCTCCGGCGATCAGGAAAAAGACGCCCATTTGATCGGCCAATTCGGTGTCGGCTTTTACTCCTCCTTTCTCGTAGCCGACAAAGTGACCCTGACCACCCGCCGCGCCGGCCTGGAAAAAGAACACGGCGTACGCTGGGAATCGGTATGTGACGGCGAATATGATCTGGAAACCGTGGAGAAAGAATCACGCGGCACCGAAATCACCCTGCATTTGCGTGAAGAAGCCGATGAATTTCTCGACGCCTGGCGTCTGAAATCCATCGTAAATAAATATGCCGATCATATCCCCTTCCCGATTCGCATGATGGGCACGCCGGTTCCGGCGGCTGAAGGCGAGGAAGAAAAGCCGGCTGAAATCGAAACCGTCAATCAGGCTTCCGCCTTGTGGACGCGTCCGAAATCGGAATTAAGCGATGAGGAGTATAATAACTTCTACAAACATATCGGCCACGATTTTGAAGACCCGCTGGCTCGCCTGCATCAAAAGCTGGAAGGCAAATACGAATATACCCTGCTGCTCTACCTGCCCAAACGCGCCCCGTTCGACCTGTGGCAGGCCGAGGCCAAGCACGGCGTCAAACTCTATGTGCGCCGCGTTTTCATCATGGAAGCCAGCGAGGATTTACTGCCGCGTTATCTGCGCTTTGTGCGCGGCGTGATGGACACCAACGATCTGCCACTGAACGTATCGCGTGAAATTCTGCAACAGAGCCCGGCCATGGACGCCATGAAAAAAGGCGCGAGCAAACGCGTATTGGGCCTGCTTGAAGAGATGGCGCAAAATGCCGGTGAAGCTGGCGACGATGATACGATTAACACTGATTACGCCGATTTCTGGGGCGAATTCGGTAATTGTCTGAAAGAAGGCATTATCGAAGATTTCTCCAACCGTGAACGCATTGCCAAGCTGCTGCGCTTCTCCACCACCGAATCCGATGATCAAACTGTTTCACTGAATGAATATGTCGAACGCATGAAAGAAGGTCAGGATACCATCTATTTCATTACCGCCGAATCACTGGCTGCGGCAAAACACAGCCCGCATCTGGAAGTCTTCCGCAAGAAGGGTATCGAAGTGCTGCTTCTGTCCGACCGTATTGATGAATGGCTGACCTCGCACCTGACTGAATTCGATGGAAAGAAATTGCAGTCTATCGCCAAGGGTGAACTCGATCTGTCCGGCATTGGGGAAAATGCAGAGGAAGAAAAGAAACAGCAGGAAGAAAAAGCCAAAGCCGCCGAACCTGCCGTGAAAAAGATCAAAGAATCGCTGGGCGATCTGGTCAAGGATGTGCGCGTCACCGACCGTCTGACCGAATCACCGGCCTGTCTGGTTTCCGACCAGTTTGATATGAGTTCCAATATGGAACGCATCCTCAAACAGGCCGGGCAGGATGTGCCGGATATGAAACCGATTCTGGAAATCAACCCGGATCACGAACTGGTTCAACGTCTGGCCAAAATGCGTTCCAAAGACAAAATCAGCGATTTTTCCAGCATCCTCTTCGATCAGGCCGTACTGGCCGAAGGTGCGTTGCCGGAAGATCCGGCCGGTTTTGTTCGCAAAATCAATGCACTGCTGAAATTATAATACCGCATTTCACAGTAGACAGGCCGTGGCATTCGCCACGGCCTGTTTGTTTTGCGGATCAGCGCAATGAAGATCAGGAAACTGAACAAAGCCAAACGGCAGGTTATGAAGCCGGTTGCTTGGAGAGCAACTCCAAATGCTCCTGCTCATCATCAGTCACAGGAGTTAGCGCTTCATCGGAATAATCAAAAGCTGTCGAATCGGCCTTGATTCGGCGACGCACACCGGCGAACTTCAGCAACAGTGCAGCAATACACACCTGGCTATGAACCACTTCCCATATACGTCGCGGATAAAACAGCAACGGATTTTCGATCGGCAATCCCGGCCTGCGATC
>CAZUVA010000073.1:0-5770 GCA_964622755.1 uncultured Zetaproteobacteria bacterium | reverse complement strand
ATGTATGTATCTTTTTCAGCGTTTTTCATTAACACCGGAGCCAAAAAAAAGACCACATTGGAATGCAGGTTGCTGGTGATGATTCGCTTGGGCATCATTCGCGAGATATCATTTAATAATTTTTGCCGGGGGCAATATGTCTGCAAAGCAGAAACAGGATGCTGGCATCACGCATGATGGCATCTTTTTTGCACAGGAACAGCTGCACGAGATGCATGATAAAATGCTGTTTATCCGTCGTTTTGAAGAGAAAGCAGGCCAGATGTATGGCCTGAAAAAGATCGGCGGATTTTGTCATCTTTGTAATGGCCAGGAAGCGGTTTGCGTGGGCATGCAACACGCAGCCGAAGCCACAGACTATATGATGACCAGTTACCGTGACCACGGCCATATTCTGGCCCGTGGTTCTGACCCGATCACTGTCATGGCTGAACTGCTGGGGCGTGCCGGCGGTGTCGTTAAAGGCAAAGGCGGTTCAATGCACATGTTCGATGCCGACAAAAACTTTGCCGGCGGCAACGGTATTGTTGGCGAACAGGTGCCAATCGGGCTGGGGTTCGGTTTTTCCAGTTGGTACAAGGGTGACGGGCGTGTGACCATTTGTATTATGGGTGACGGCGGCATCAATCAGGGCGCGGTGTATGAGTCGTTTAATATGGCGGCGCTATGGAAACTGCCGATAGTCTTTATGGTTGAAAACAATCAATACGCCATGGGCACGTCTCTCGACAGAGCTTCGGCTGAAACACAACTGTTTAAGCGCGGTATATCGTTCAAGATTCCCGGCATGAAAATCGATGGCATGGATGTGCTGGAATTTAAAAAGAAAATGAGCGAAGCTATTGAACATGCACGCTCCGGCAAAGGTCCGATTCTGGTTGAAGCGATGACCTATCGTTACCGCGGCCATTCGATGTCCGACCCTGCGACTTACCGTACCCGTGAAGAAGTGGATGAGTGGCGTACCGGACGTGATCCGATTGCCCGCTTGCAAACACAGATGATTGAGGCAGGCCTGGCGACCGAAGAGTCCTTCAAACAGAAGGATCGCGATATCAAGAAAGAGGTCGCGGCCATAGCCAAGGCGGCCGGGGCGCAGCCTGAACCGGATGCGGCCGAATTGTGGACAGATATTTATACCGACCCGATTGAAGGCGCGTACCCTTATCCGGGCAAAGTAGGGTAGAAGACGATTATGAGTAAAATTACCTACCGTGAAGCACTGAATCAGGCCATGGCCGAAGAAATGGCGAGGGATGAGAGCGTATTTCTGATGGGCGAAGAAGTGGCCGAATACAATGGCGCTTATAAAGTGTCACAAGGATTATTGGATAAATTCGGCCCCAAACGCGTCATCGATACGCCGATCACCGAACTGGGTTTTGCCGGGCTCGGCGTGGGTGCCGCCATGACAGGCCTGCGTCCGGTTATCGAATTCATGACATGGAACTTTGCCATGCTGGCGCTCGACCAGATTGTCAACGCAGCTGCCAAAATGAAATATATGTCCGGTGGTCAGTATTCTGTGCCGATGGTGTTTCGTGGTGCTGGTGGATCCGCAGCGCGCGTGGGCGCACAACATTCACAGAGTCTGGAGAACTGGCTGGCCAATGTGCCGGGTCTGAAGGTGGTGATGCCATCCAACCCCGCTGATGCCAAAGGTTTGTTGAAAGCCTCGATTCGTGACAATGATACGGTGGTTTTTATCGAGAATGAGATTAATTATGGCGATGTCGGCGAAGTTCCGGATGACGAATATATTATCCCATTGGGTAAAGCTGATGTGAAACGCGTCGGTTCCGATGTAACCATTGTAGCGCATTCGCGCATGACTGGCTTTGCCCTGGCTGCAGCCAAAGAGCTGGCCAAAGAGGGAATTGAGGCCGAAATTATCGATCCGCGCACCATTCGCCCGCTCGATGAAAATACGATTATCACTTCCGTCGTTAAAACCAACTGTGCGGTCGTCGTCGAGGAAGGCTGGCGCTTTGCCGGCATTGGTGCGGAAATTTCCGCCCGCATTATGGAACGCGCCTTTGATGATCTCGATTCGCCGGTCATTCGCGTAACCGGCAAGGATGTGCCGATGCCGTATGCAGCTAATCTGGAAGCGCTGGCATTGCCCAGTGTCCGCGATATTGTAGAAGCTGCCCGTACCGCCTGTGGCCGGGCCTGATGGAAGTCACCACTGAGACTTTTCGGATTTACTGTGCCTTTGTGGCAAAAAGGGTTTGAGGTAAAAACAAATGCCGATTGATGTATTTATGACGCAGCTGTCACCAACCATGACCGAGGGTAAAATCGCCCGCTGGCTGAAAAAGGAAGGTGATACGCTGGAATCCGGTGAAATCATGGCCGAAGTGGAAACCGATAAAGCGACCATGGAAGTGGAAGTGGTCGATGAAGGTGTGATGCACAGAATCCTTGCTCCCGAGGGTTCCACCGTTACCGTTGGCACCGCCATCGCCGTGATTGCCGAAGACGGCGAAGAAGTGCCTGCCGACTATACGCCTGAAAATATTGGAGATACTGCGGTTGAAGCCAAGGAAACCGCTGCTACAGCGGCGGCAGTTGAACCCGTTGCTGAAACATCGGAGCTTTCAACCACGGTGCCCGTAGAATCAGCGCCCGCACCGGTTGCCAGAAAAGGGCGTATCAAAGCCAGTCCGCTGGCGCGCCGACTGGCCAAACAGAAAGGCATCAATCTTGCCGCCATACAGGGCAGTGGCCCGAACGGGCGTATTGTCAAAACCGATATTGAAAACGCCTCCAGGCGTGGCATCAGTCTGGGTAGTTCAACTGCTGCCGTGACACCACCGCCGGCACGTCCGCTGCCGCAAGGTCCGCTGCCATACCATGCTGACGAATACGACCGGGTGGAAAATTCCATGATGCGCAAAGCTATTGCCCGCCGTTTGTCCGAATCTAAACAGCATGTACCGCATTTTTATCTGAGTGTGGATGTGAGCATGGATCGTCTGATGGACCTGCGTGCCCAGCTCAATGAAGCGGCTGATGGCGCATTCAGACTCAGCGTCAACGATTTCATCATTAAAGCTGTTGCCAAAGCATTAACTGACGTACCGGCAGCCAATGCCAGCTGGACAGATACCGATACACTGATGCACAAACATGCACATATATCGGTAGCCGTCGCCATTGACGGTGGTCTGATTACGCCGGTGATTCGTTTTGCCGAGCAGAAAGGTATTACCGATATTTCTGCCGAAGTGAAAGAGCTGGCCGGTCGTGCGCGCGCTGGTGAGTTACAGCCGGAAGAGTATTCAGGTGGTACGTTCTCGATTTCAAATCTGGGCATGTACGGTGTCAAACAGTTTGCTGCCATTGTGAATCCACCTGAAGGTGCGATTCTGGCAGTTGGTGGTACGGATGAACGTGCGATTGCCGAAAATGGCATGGTCACTATCAAGAAGATGATGACACTGACCCTTTCCTGTGATCACCGTGTCGTCGATGGTGCCATAGGCGCCGAATTCCTGGCCGCCCTGAAAAAGCATATTGAGTGCCCCGCCGGCACACTTATCTGATTTTCCACCACAAGGCGCAAAAACACGAAGAAAAAACATGATTCGCTTTTCTTTGTGTTTTAGTGTCTTTGTGGTTCATTATTTTTAGAGGTTTTGACATGCCGATTGATGTATTTATGACCCAGTTATCGCCAACCATGACGGAAGGAAAAATTGCCCGCTGGTTAAAAAAAGAGGGCGATGAACTGGCCTCCGGTGAAGTAATGGCCGAAGTGGAAACCGATAAGGCCACCATGGAAATGGAAGTCGTGGATGAAGGTGTGCTGCATAAAATTATTTCACCGGAAGGCTCCATTGTACCGGTCGGGGCGGCAATTGCCGTCATTGCTGAAGATGGTGAGGATGTACCAGCCGATTATGCACCGGAAGTGTCAGGTATTGACATGGCGACTACCAATGAAGCCGTTCCCGCTGAAGAAGCGGCGGAGCTGGCCGCAGAAGCTGCTCCGGAAGCACAGGCCGCTGCTGAAATCGGCCATGCGGTACACGATGCGGAAGAAGCCGTTGAAGAAGCGGCAGAATTGACCCTGAAACCGTCCGGCCTGTTCAATGCCGATGGCGAATACGATGTGGTTGTGATTGGTGCGGGCCCCGGCGGTTATGTGGCTGCCATTCGTGCCGCCCAACTGGGCCTGAAAGTGGCATGTATCGAATCCACCCACCTCGGAGGTATTTGCCTGAACTGGGGCTGCATTCCAACCAAGGCATTATTACGCACTGCCGAAGTGATCAACATTATCCAGCACAGCGGCGATGCGCTCGGCCTCGGTGTGAGCGAAGCCAATCCTGATCTAGGCAAGGCCGTTGCCCGTTCGCGTGCTATTTCCGCCAAACTGAACAATGGTATCGGATTCCTGTTCAAGAAAAACAAGGTGGAACATATCGAAGGTTTTGCTTCGTTCGAATCTGACAACAGATTGATGGTGAAGGACGCCAAGGGCAAATCAACGCAGGTGACCGCCAAGCATGTGATTGTCGCCACCGGTGCGCGTGCACGGGCCTTCCCGGGCATGGATGTCGATGAAGATGTCATCATTACCTACAAACAGGCACTGGCACCGAAAGGGCTGCCCAAGAAACTGGTGGTGATCGGTTCCGGTGCCATCGGTATGGAGTTCGCCTATTTCTATAATGCGATGGGCTCCGATGTGACAGTCATCGAGGCGGCTGCCCAGATACTGCCACTGGAAGACCATGAGATTTCCAAAATCGTGGCGCGCTCATTCAAGAAACAGAAAATCAAGATTATTACCGGTGCCATGGTGTCTTCAGCCAAAAATGTCGATGGCAAGGCTATGGTGGAATATGAAGCCAAAGGCAAGAAGGCAACAGTAGAAGGTGACGTCTGTCTGGTCGCTGTCGGTATTATTGGCAATACTGAAAATATCGGAGCCGACAGCACCTCCATGAAAATCGATCGCAATGCTATTGAAGTAGATGACTGGTATCGCACCGATCATGCCGGCATTTATGCGATTGGTGATGTAGTCGGCGCTCCTGCACTGGCGCATGTGGCCAGCCATGAAGGCATTGTCTGTGTTGAAGCCATTGCCGAAAAACATCCTCATAAAGTGGATTATGGCAATGTGCCGGGTTGTACCTATTGTCAGCCGCAGGTGGGTTCATGTGGCAAAACTGAAACCCGGTGCAAGGAAGAGGGCATTCCGTACAAAGTAGGGCGCATGTCCTATGGCACCAACGGCAAGGCGATGGGGCTGGCCGAAACCGACGGTATGGTGAAAACCATCTTCCATGCCGAGACCGGCGAATTGCTGGGCGCACATATTGTCGGTGCGGAAGCGACCGAAATGATTGTATCGCTTGGCGTTGCCAAAACGCTGGAAACCACCGAAGCGGAGCTGGCCCATCACATGTTCCCGCACCCGACTTTATCGGAAATGATCCACGAATCTGTACTCGATTCGGATGATCGCGCCATTCACATCTAAACCAATCCCGTTACTCACCCCTATGGACTAATCTTGTTCCCAAGATGGTCTAAGAGTCTGTCGGACTTATGAGAAATCTACTGCGCGGCAGGGATAACGGCCTAAAATACCCTGATTTATCGTTGCATAGTTACCACTATGCGTCTCAAAAGCATGCTGTTTTTAACTCGTTCCCCCCCCCACCTGCTCGCTACAATCACCCTAAGTCCGGCAGGCTCCTAGCTATGATCTACAATTGATTCAAGGCGGGTCAGCGCAAGCAGCAGGCGCATG
>CAZUVA010000072.1:0-5798 GCA_964622755.1 uncultured Zetaproteobacteria bacterium | reverse complement strand
ACATTAGGCCCGCTGACCACCGATATTGCGCCGGGTTATGATCATATTACGTCCGGCATCGGGGCGGCTCAGATCGGCTGGTATGGCTGCGCCATGCTCTGTTATGTCACCCCGAAAGAGCATCTGGGTCTGCCCAATCGCGATGATGTGAAATACGGCGTGATTACCTACAAGATTTCAGCCCATGCGGCTGATCTGGCCAAGGGGCATCCGGGTGCGCAACAGCGCGATGATGCCTTGTCCAAAGCCCGCTTTGAATTCCGATGGGAGGATCAGTTCAATTTGAGCCTCGATCCGGATACGGCTCGCTCCTATCACGATGAAACTTTGCCGAAGGAATCTGCCAAGGTGGCGCATTTTTGCTCGATGTGCGGGCCGAAATTCTGTTCGATGAAAATCACTCAGGATGTGCGCGATTACGCCAAAGCGCATGGTCTGGAGACGAGGGAAGCTATCGATGCAGGCATGGCAGAGCAGTCCGATGAGTTTCTGCGTACCGGCTCGGAGATTTACCACAAAACCTGAAGCGCTTTCAATTACGCCCTATGTGCGTAGGAACTGTCCTGTGTTTGAACAAGTCTTGGGAAGCTGAATAGTTACAGGTCTTTTATCCTGATCTGTTTTGCTTTATCATTAACATGAAGCAAGCAATGCGCATGGATTTCCCCCCCACCCTCTGGTAATGTTTCATACTACGGAGTGGAAAAAATCCATGCGCGTTAGAGAGGTACAAGGGAGACACATTATGCCGCATTCCAGGATATTTGCCCGGGACATCATGGATACTGATCCACCCTATTGTCTGATGGATGTATCAGTGGAAGATGTTGCTAAACGTTTAGCAGATGAGAATTTAACAGGGATGCTGGTTGTGGATGATGATAAGCATCTGTTCGGGCTTATCACAGAAAGTGATTTGATTGATCAACAGAAAAACCTACATGTACCAACAGCAATGGCTCTGTTTGATATGGTTATTCCTGTCGGCGAATCCCGATTTGAACAAGAGTTGAAACAGATGCAGGCGATGACTGCCGAGGATTTGGCGCAAACCAGTGTGGTTACGATCCGTGCGGATGCTGATCTGGGTGAAATAGCCGCAGTGATGGGAGATGAAAACGTGCATCATCTGCCTGTGATGGATAGTGAATCGGTCGTCGGCATGATCAGCAAACACGATGTCATCAAGGCGCTGGTTGCCAACAGATAACACATTTGAACTACCAGACTTACAATGAATCAGAAACGGTTGAAATTGCTGTCCGGTTTGCGGCGTCCCTGAAGCCGGGGGATGTGGTTGCTATCTCCGGTGAGTTGGGGGCGGGGAAAAGCGTGTTTTGCAGGGCGATCATGCGCGCTTTGGGTGTCACTGACGAAGCTTTACCCAGTCCAACTTTTGCGATTATTCAGGAATATGATGCTGAGCATTGCCGTGTTGCTCATATGGACTGGTATCGACTGGAGGGAGCTGCCGAGATAGAAATGCTTGGTGTGCGCGATTTTTTTATACTCCCGTGGATTTGTCTTATTGAGTGGCCGGAAAGGGGCAATGATCTTCTGCCGGAGGGGGCGATTCAGATCCGGATTCAGTGCGATGCCGATCATATGGCATGGCGATTGATTCAAGTGCGGCGATCTGGAAAATAATCTGATTCTGAGCTGGAACCGGAAGGGTCGTTCTGATACATTCCCGACCCGTCATGAATAAACAAACAAGATTCGTTTTTGTCACCGGCGGGGTAGTGTCGTCGCTCGGAAAAGGCATTGCTGCAGCCAGCCTTGCGGCGCTTTTTGAAGCGCGTGGTCTGCGCATTACCATGCAGAAACTCGATCCCTATATTAATGTTGATCCCGGCACCATGAGTCCGTTCCAGCACGGTGAGGTTTTTGTGACTGATGACGGCACTGAAACTGACCTTGATCTTGGACATTACGAGCGTTTTACCCATGCGGCCATGTCGAAACGCTCCAATTATACCACAGGCCGTATCTACGAGTCGGTGATCCGGCGCGAACGTCGGGGTGATTATCTGGGTGCGACAGTTCAGGTCATTCCGCATATTACCGATGCTATTAAAAATGCAGTATTATCCCTGCGCTCTGAAGATGTGGATATCGCTCTGGTGGAGATCGGCGGTACGGTTGGCGATATCGAGTCGCAACCTTTTCTGGAAGCGATTCGCCAGCTGCGTTTTGATCTGGGTAAGAAAAACACTGTTTATATTCATTTGACACTAGTACCGTATATTGCATCTGCCGGCGAAATGAAATCCAAGCCCACCCAGCATTCGGTCAAGATTTTACGGGAAATCGGTATTCAACCGGATGTGTTGCTGTGCCGTTCCGATCATCCAATCCCCAAGAGCCAGAAGGATAAAATTGCCCTGTTCTGTAATGTGGACCGGGATTCAGTGATTGATGCGCCGGATGTGGATACCATTTATGCTGTACCGTTGTCGTTGCGCGAAGGCGGGCTGGGTTCCGTGGTATTGAGGCATTTCCGCATGGATGATCCCGAACCGGATTTGTCGGTGTGGAAAGATGTTTGCCGTAAAATACGTGAGCCGAAACAGGCCGTCCATATTGCGATGGTGGGTAAGTATGTTGAACTGGCCGATGCCTATAAATCGGTCAATGAGGCGCTTTTTCATGGTGGCATGGCACATGGCGTGCGTGTTAAAATTGATTATATTGATGCGGAATCGCTGGAAAAAGATGGCGCGGATTGCCTGTTCGGGGTGGATGGCATTCTGGTGCCCGGTGGTTTCGGTCAGCGTGGTACGGAAGGCAAGATTGCTGCGATTCGCTATGCGCGTGAACATAAGGTTCCGTATCTGGGCATCTGCCTTGGCATGCAGTTGGCGGTGGTGGAATTCGCCCGCAATGTGGCCGGGTTGGCTGATGCCATTAGCAGTGAATTCAATGAGCGGGCTGCACATCCGGTGATTGCCCTGATGACCGAGTGGGAGCAGGAAGGCATGCGTGTTCAGCGTGATTCAGATAGTGATCTGGGTGGTACCATGCGACTCGGTGGTTATCCTTGCCGCATTATTGAAGGTACGAATACGTTTGCTGCTTATGGACAGAGTGAAATTCGTGAGCGCCATCGCCATCGTTACGAATTCAATAATACCTATCGTGAGCAGTTGGAAGCGGCCGGTTTAATTGTTGCCGGCACCTTGCCGGATAATTCATTGGTGGAAATTGTTGAGGTGAAAGATCATCCGTGGTTTGTTGCCTGCCAGTTTCATCCGGAATTTTTGTCCCGTCCCTATGCACCGCATCCGCTGTTCTCTGCCTTTGTCGGAGCGAGCAAGGAACAGGCAGCAGTATGACACAGAATAGAGTTACGGTTGGCAATATCCAGATCGCCAATAATTTACCACTGGTATTGCTGGCCGGCCCATGCGTTATCGAGGGCGAAGATTTTACATTAAAGGTTGCTGCCGGGATTGCGGCGGTCGCAAACCGTGTGGGCATTCCGCTGGTATTCAAATCGAGTTTCGATAAGGCCAACCGCACCAGTAAGGATGGTTTTCGCGGCCCCGGTATGGATGAGGGTTTACGTATTCTGCAACGGGTAAAAGATGAACTGGGCTTGCCGGTCGTCACCGATATACATGAAAGCTATCAGGTGCCCGCTGTGGCCGAAGTTGCCGATATTTTACAGACGCCGGCTTTTTTGTGCCGCCAGACCGATTTTATTGAAGCAGTCGCAGGTTCCGGCAAACCGGTGAATATCAAGAAAGGCCAGTTTTTAGCGCCCTGGGATATGCAGCATGTGCTCGAAAAAGCACAGGCGACGGGCAATGAAAATATCATGTTATGCGAGCGCGGCGCAAGTTTCGGGTATAATAATTTGGTATCGGATATGCGTTCGTTATTGGTGATGCGCGAATTCGGCGCGCCACTGGTGTATGACGCTACCCATTCTGTACAGCAACCGGGGGGCTTGGGTGGTGCGACCGGTGGCAATCGTGAGTTCGTGCCGGGATTATCGCGTGCTGCGGTGGCGACTGGCGTGGCTGCAGTGTTCATGGAAGTGCATCCTGACCCCGACAAAGCCAAATCCGACGGCCCGAATTCGCTGGCTCTGGAAAATCTCGAAAAAATGCTGATGACATTGAAGCAGATTGATGAAGTCGTGAAAGCATAAGGCCATTGTAAAGCATGTGCGCTCAGTGATAAATCGGGGGTGCTATTGAGCTACTAGTAAAAGTCGTGAGCAGCGATTTACGTCCCCACTCTGGCGCGATTCCAACGCATCTACTCAGACTTTTGCAAGGAGCTCTATTTCCTCCATTTAATAGACGAGTAATGATCCATTGCGTATGGTTGCGCGCCCCTGAGAAAAAGAGATGCATCTGGTCAGATGAATTTCTTTACCGGGGCGATAAAAGCGCATGAATGACAGCAAAACCACCCACAGATAGTCAATGATCTGTGGCCATGATTGAGGTTTTGAGTTGCGCTGTTTGAAACTACTAATATGTATCGATCATGAAATCGATCAGGAGAAAACGAAGTGAGTGAAATTGTAAAAGTACACGGACGCGAAATTTTTGATTCGCGCGGTAATCCAACGGTTGAGGTGGATGTTCGATTGGCATCGGGCGCATTTGCCCGCGCAGGCATTCCCAGTGGTGCATCGACAGGTACGCGTGAAGCCGTGGAATTGCGCGATGGCGAAGCGAGGCTCGGCGGTAAAGGCGTGCGCAAGGCTGTCGGCCATGTGAATACGGAAATTGCCGAAGCCGTGATCGGCATGGATGCCGCTGATCAGCAGAGTCTGGATGACAAAATGATTGCGCTGGATGGTACGCCGAACAAGGGGCGTCTGGGCGCTAATGCGATTCTCGGCGTGTCGATGGCTGCGGCCAAGGCGCAGGCTGTCGAAAAAGGCGAATCGCTGTTCCGTTATCTGGGCGGCGCGGATGCCAATCTGTTGCCGGTTCCCTGCATGAACGTGCTTAATGGCGGCGCGCATGCGGATAATAATGTGGATTTTCAGGAATATATGATCGTGCCGGCAGGGGCTGACAGTTTTTCTCAGGCGCTGGAAATGGGGGCGGAAGTGTTCCATGCGCTGAAATCCGTACTCAAGAGCAAGGGATATAATACCGCAGTGGGTGATGAGGGTGGATTCGCACCATCGTTACCATCCAATGTGGCGGCGATTGAAGCGATTCTGGGCGGTGTCGAAAAAGCCGGACTAAAAGCTGGCGATGATATCTTTATTGCTCTCGATCCGGCTGCATCGGAATTTTACAGTGATGGAAAATACCGCCTTGCCGGTGAAGGCAAGGCGCTTGATACGCCCGCCATGTGTGATTTCCTGGCTGACTGGTGTCGCCAGTATCCGATTATTTCCATTGAAGACGGCTTAGCTGAGGATGACTGGGATGGTTGGAAAGTATTAACCGATCAGATCGGCGATTCTGTGCAGTTGGTGGGTGATGATATTTTTGTCACCAATCCGGTTATCCTGCAAGAGGGCATCGACAAGGGCATTGCCAATGCATTATTGGTGAAAGTCAATCAGATAGGTACCTTGAGCGAGACCATTGCTGCCGTGAATATGGCGCATGATGCCGGTTACCGTTGCATGATTTCGCACCGTTCGGGTGAAACAGAAGATGCCACCATTGCTGATCTGGCCGTAGCGCTGGGAACCGGCCAGATCAAATCCGGCTCAGCCTCCCGTTCTGACCGTTTGGCCAAGTACAATCAGCTCATGCGTATTGAGGAAGAGCTGGGAAGTGCTGCGCGTTTTGCAGGTCGGGCGGCTTTTGCACGCT
>CAZUVA010000071.1:0-5972 GCA_964622755.1 uncultured Zetaproteobacteria bacterium | reverse complement strand
TCAGAGTTTCCTCAATCCGTGATTTCTATTTTCATGTTGCCATACAGGTGTCACATGTCTGTCAACATCATGTCATCTTTCAATTCCACCATGCGAAAAATTTTCACAAGGAGATCAAATATGATCATCAAGCAAACCATCGGCTCTTATTTAGAAGCAATTGAACAGAAATTCGGCTCATCTGCCCGTGCTAAAACGGTACTGGAACACCGTGGCGGTCGCACATTCTTTTTGAAAAAACATAATGTTGAACACGGACAGACGATCAACATGGGCGATTTGAAACTGATGATTCGCCATCTGAAAACTGTTTGATTTATACAATCGTGGCATCTGACTGTGCCGGCGATGCCATTTTCACAACATGATGCTGAATCACTGCATGGAAGCAGTGGTTCAGTGCTTCCCGTCTGTTGCCTGATTTTTCTTACAAAGTTAAACACTTACGTATTTTATTTTGGCGATCCGTCCATGAATTGACTGGATTCTCTGGGGTTTTTCAGAGAATCCTTAACGCAGTTCTTCCGGCAGTATAAAAGTCACGTTTTCTTCCTTGACTGTAAGCGTATCAATATTCGAAAACCCATGTTCACTTAGCCAGTATGTAACCTGTTTGACCAGCACTTCGGGTGCCGATGCACCCGCTGTGATACCAACTTTCGCATCCGGTGAAAACCAGTTGGCATCAATATCATCAGGGCCGTCGATCAAACAGGCATGACTTCCGGCCCGCTCCGCCACCTCGCGCAGGCGATTGGAATTGGATGAATTCTTCGAGCCTATCACCAGAACCACATCGCATTGGTGGGCCAGCGCTTTGACAGCCTCCTGCCGATTACTTGTGGCATAACAAATATCTTCGCGCTTCGGGCCCAGAATATGGGGAAATCGGTGCTTCAGGACTGCAACGACATCACGCGTATCATCCACGCTCAAGGTCGTCTGCGTCACAAAAGCCAGCTTGTCCGGGTTGTCTACTTCAAGCGAATCCACATCTTCAGGCTCGGAAATCAGCAGCACAGCACCCTCAGGGGCCTGCCCCATCGTACCATTCACCTCCGGATGTCCTGCATGACCGATCAGAATCACCTGATAGCCATTCTGGTAGTGGCGCAGCAATTCCAGATGCACTTTGGTCACCAGCGGGCAGGTCGCATCAATCACATGCAAATCGCGCTGATTCCCTGATTCACGCACCGCCTTACTGACTCCGTGAGCAGAAAAGATCAGCAATGACCCGTCCGGCACATCATCCATGCTTTCAACAAATACAGCTCCCTTGGTGCGCAATGCATCAACCACGAAACGATTATGCACAATTTCGTGTCGCACATAGACCGGTGCGCCATAGACCTGCAATGCCCGCTCAACGACTTCAATGGCCCGATCCACGCCGGCACAGAAGCCGCGTGGTTCTGCCAGTAAAACCGACTTCGGTATAATCTTTATGGTTTCTTGCTGCATTCAACGGCCCCTTGCGCTACGGTTTCGCGCCAAATCTATGGAAATACTAAAAAACTGCATCCATGTATTTTTCAGGGTACATCTATAATAAATTCGAATCGAGGTAACAGCCATGACAGATTACAGCATCAACCCCGGCGATACTGCACCGACAGATATTGAACTGGACACCTGGCCTGAAGGGCGCCTGAAACTGGCTGATCTGAAAGGCCAATGGATCATTCTCTATTTCTATCCCAAGGACAGCACACCGGGATGCACGACCGAGTCGTGTGGATTCCGCGACGCACTGCCCGATTTTACAGGCGCCAACGCCGCTGTGATCGGTGTAAGCCGCGATTCAGTCAAATCGCATTCCCGTTTCACTGAAAAGCAGAATTTGAACTTCCCTCTAATGGCCGACCCCGACGAAGTGCTGTGCAAAGCTTTTGATGTCATTCAGATCAAAAAACTGTATGGCAAGGAATCACTCGGTGTGGAGCGTTCCACCTTTATCGTCAATCCAGAAGGTGATATTGCCTTCGCCTGGCGCAAGGTGCGAGTCAAGGAACACGTCGAAACCGTGCTGACCACTTTGAAAGAGCTGCAATCGTAAATTTACATGCTTAAGAATAAAAAAATCCTCATCGGTATTGGCGGTGGCATTGCTGTCTACAGGGTAGCTGAACTCACGCGAATACTGGCAAAAGCCGGTGCGGATGTGCGTTGCATACTCACCAGATCCGCCTGTGAGTTCGTTACCCCGCTAACATTTGAAGCACTGACAGGCAATCAGGCCCATACCAAACTATTTGACCTGACATCCGAACGTGAAATGGGACATATAGCACTGGCGCGCTGGGCCGATGCCATCATTATCGCACCGGCTACAGCCAGCCTGCTGGCCCGGCTGGCACACGGTATTGCCGATGATTTTCTGAGCACGCTCATGCAGGTCTGTGACAAACCGGTATTGCTGGCACCGGCCATGAATACATCTATGTGGAAATCTGATGCCACACAGCGCAATATTGAAACGCTAAAACAACGCGGCATGCAAACGGTCGGCCCGGATGAAGGCGAACTGGCCTGTGGCGAACAGGGTGCGGGCAGATTGGCCGAACTGGATAGCATTTACTCGGCATTGCTACCACTAGTGACAGAACAGCAGTTGCACGGCCAGCACTGGGTGATCAACGCAGGCCCGACCGTAGAGTCATGGGATTCCGTGCGTATTCTGACTAATCGTGCCAGTGGCAAGCTGGGAGCACTGCTCGCTGATCTGGCTGTTATCAGGGGTGCGCATGTCTCTTTTATCGCCGGACCGGACACACCGGATACGCACCCGAAAGTAAGACGCAGTAATGTCGAATCGGCAAAAGACATGTTTGCTGCTTGTGAACGAGAAGCTGCCGGAGCGGATATATTTATCGGCACGGCTGCCGTCAGTGATTTCCGTCTTAGCGAACCATATGCCGGAAAACTGAAACGCGGTAATACATCCACCATGCACCTTGAATTGACTGCCAATCCGGACATTGTCGCCCATATTGCCACCATGAATGCCAGACCCTCAAAAGTCATCGCGTTTGCGGCCGAGAGCTCGAATCATATTGAATATGCTAAAGAAAAACTGCAGCAAAAACATGTGGATGCTATTGTTGCCAATGATGTTTCAAACATGGGCAGTGACATCGCCAGCGGCTGGTGGATTAACCATCATGAAGAACAGCTTATGAAAACCGGAACAAAACTTGAGTTCGCTGAACAGATTATCAATCGAATTATGGAGATGAACAAATGAGCCATCAAAACCCTGCCGTTCACATACAAAAATTGCCGCATGGCGAAGGCATTGATCTCCCCTTTTATGCCTCCACACATGCAGCTGGTGCTGATTTACGCGCTGCTGTCGATGCAGATATCGTCATTGAACCGGGCACCCATGCCCTGATTAAAACCGGCTTTGCCATGGCTCTACCGGATAATTACGAAGCGCAGATTCGTCCCCGTTCAGGTCTCGCCCTGAAGCACGGTATCACCGTACTCAACTCTCCAGGTACTGTAGATGCCGATTATCGCGGTGAAGTGGGCGTTATCCTGATCAATCATGGTAAAGAGCCATTCGTCGTACAGCGCGGTGATCGTATTGCCCAAATGATTATTGCACCGTTCGTGCAGGCAGATTTCCAGCAAGTCGATACGTTGTCAGAAACCAGCCGCGGCGGCGGCGGATTTGGTTCTTCCGGTAAACGATAACAGACAAAATGCTACAATTATCCGGCAACCTGCTTTTTTGTGACAGCACAAAACTTTGCATGTGGCAGTCATTCTGCTGTAATTGCTAGCCTGCATTATTCATGAATCGCCGTGATGATTGCGTTGAGCCTTTGTTTGCAACGGATTTCGAAGGAAGCGAGCGTAGCAGTGCATACGATCGATTGATGAGAGATTCGCTGCGGACAAAGGAACAAGCAAGGGCGCGGCAGTATTTGTGAATAATGCAGGCTAGTGAGTAATTTACTGTTGCTTGCGGGGAGATCATCATGAAGCATTTGATATGGCTAATTTCGGGACTCTTGCTAAGTACTTTTCCTCTGATAGCTGCCCCTGTCGTTCATGACGCGGATATTCCCGATGCACTGCAACATCTGGTCAAAGCCCCGAATATTGATTTTGCCAACCTGCGCGATCCATTTGTCTCTTATCTTGCCCGTGTTGCAACAAGCCGTCGGGCTGCACTGCTGGAAAAACAGAAGATTATGGCCAACCGCAAACGGGATCCGCTGGAAGAATTTGATCTCGATGTACTCAGACTTGTGGCTATTTTCAGCATGGGCGGAGAACGTGTGGCCATGATCGAGGATGCTGCCAAAAGGGGATACATTGTGCGCCAGGGTAACTATCTGGGGAAAAATAACGGAAAAATCGATAAAATAGACGATAGCACCGTATTCCTTACCGAGCAGATATTCAATCCAGCCGGTGATATTGTTAACCATCAGGTCACTCTGACCATGAAAGAACTCAACGAATAAATTTTGTCCACATCCATGACCGCCGCAGAAATCCGGCGTTTTTTTGAACACCTGCGGGCCGCCAACCCGGAACCTGTCACCGAACTGAATTACAGCAATGAATTCGAACTGTTAGCTGCAGTTATGCTATCGGCCCAATCTACCGATACAGGCGTTAACAAGGCCACCGCCAAACTCTGGCCTGTCGCCAACACACCCGAGGCAATTCTTAAGCTGGGCGAGGAAAAGCTGAAGACATACATCTCCTCGCTCGGGCTTTATAACAGCAAGGCAAAACATCTTCTCGGCACCTGTGAACTGCTTGTAAACAGGCATGGCGGTGCAGTGCCCAGTACGCGAAAAGCATTGGAGGCATTACCCGGTGTAGGTAGAAAAACTGCGAATGTCGTGCTTAACATCCTGTTCGGTGAGCCGACTATGGCAGTGGATACGCATATTTTTCGGCTCGGCAATCGCACCGGTCTGGCACAGGGGAAAACCCCTCTGGATGTAGAAAAAGGATTACTAAAGGTCATTCCGCAGGAATTCATGCAGCATGCCCATCACTGGCTGATCCTGCATGGTCGTTATACATGCACAGCGCGCAAACCCAAATGCCACCAGTGCCCTGTCGTGGCTGAATGTCACTGGCCGGAAAAAACCAGCGCCATCGGATAGTTTTTCACAAAGAACGTAAAATGACGTGCAGGAAGTATCCTTGCAAATGGTCGCTGAAACCTGACACCTCACATCCATATCAGGTATTTTCTCTGTTCGAAACAATACATTGGTGCGTGAATGAAAATTGGAGAAGCTGTAGTCTGGGCAGCATGCAAATTATTTATTCATGGCAGGAAGCTGCAGAGATATCAGAACTCAAGGGTGGCGCTATCACTGTTGGTAATTTCGATGGTGTACATATGGGCCATGAGCAGGTTCTGGCTGAAACACGCGGCCATGCTCAGGCAGTGGGCGGCCCAACTATTGCGGTTACTTTCGAACCGCATCCGCGGGCTGTATTGTTCCCTGAGGAAGCCCCGCGCCGCCTCTGCCACGTTCAGGAAAAAATGCAGTATCTGGAAGCGGCTGGTGTTGATGCTGTATTGCTGCTGGAATTTAATCTGGAACTGGCCAGCTGGCCGGCCGATAAATTCTCTTGTTTGCTGCATGACACCTTTGGCTTCAAACATATTCATGTCGGCTACGACTTTGCCTTCGGCCATGATCGTGAAGGCCATGTTGACAATCTGCGTGCGCTTGGAGATGCAAGGAGCTTCACCGTCACTGAAGCCGCTGCCTTTGAAATGATGGGAGCTGTGGTTTCATCTTCCCGTATCCGTTCAGCAGTTGAAGCCGCTGATTTCAGGTTGGCGGCCATATTGCTGGGCCGGGATTACTCGATTGCCGGCAAGGTATTGCATGGTGAAAAACGTGGCCGCCAGATGAACTTTCCGACGGCCAATATCGATGTGGCCGATCTGGCTCATCCGCCTGTTGGCATTTATGCCGTAC
>CAZUVA010000070.1:0-5976 GCA_964622755.1 uncultured Zetaproteobacteria bacterium | reverse complement strand
TGAGTGGATTTTCAGGCTGGATTGAGGGGTATGGTGGTTCCATACCTCGAAGATTAAGCCTGGAAATACGCCAAAGTGGGGACGCAGATTGCCGCTCACGACTTTTGCAAGTGGCTCACATGCCTGATAGTTTTAAAAAAACTGCCACAGCGCCCAATAGATGGACGTTTTACGATTACAGCATTTTACAGGAGCAAAAACATGTCCTTGCCTGATCTGATGATTCGCCCGCGCCGACTGCGCAACTCCGCCACCTTGCGGCGCATGGTGCGGGAAACCGACCTGACCACGGCTGATCTGATTTATCCAATATTTGTCGATGAGACCATTCAGGAAGCAGTGCCTGTTGTGAGTATGCCGGGCGTTTCACGCATCCCTCTTTCACAAGTGGGCGATGTTGTGAAAGAGGTCGAGGCTCTGGATATTCCGGGCATCATCCTGTTCGGTATTCCGGCCAAAAAAGATGCTATCGGTTCTGGAGGCTGGGATAGCAACGGTATTGTTCAGCAGGCAATCAGGGAAGCCAAGGAAGCCAGCCCGGGTATGTGCGTCATTGCGGATACCTGTTTCTGCGAATATACCGATCATGGGCATTGTGGTGTACTGGATGGTGAGGAAGTGGATAACGATGCCACTCTGGCAAATCTGCAAAAGGAGGCCGTTTCCTATGCCCGCGCCGGTGTCGATATTGTTGCCCCGTCAGGCATGATGGATGGCATGATTGCAGCTATTCGTACGGCCCTGGATGATGCCGGTTTTTCACATACACCCGTGATGTCTTATGCCGTCAAATATGCTTCCGGTTACTTCGGCCCCTTCCGCGATGCCGCCGATTCCGCGCCCAGTTTTGGAGATCGCGCCAGCTACCAGATGGATCCGGCCAATCGCCGCGAAGCCCTGAAAGAGGCCTGGCTGGATGTTGAAGAAGGTGCAGACATGCTGATGGTTAAACCTGCACTGGCCTATATGGATATCATCCGGGAAGTCAAAGATGCCACCCAGCTGCCGCTGGCTGTCTATAATGTATCGGGTGAATACGCCATGGTGAAAGCAGCTGCCGAAAACGGGTGGATTGACGAAAAACGCGTGGTGCTGGAAACCATGCTCGGTTTCAAACGTGCCGGTGCTGATTTGATTCTGACCTATCATGCACTGGACGTAGCTCGCTGGTTGAACGAAGCTTAGTTCTGTGATGAATAAACCTGCGGATACCAACACCACCAAAGAAACCGAGCAAGATACGATTGATGCGGTTATCGCCGACAGCGCATCGGCTAATGCCTCCGAAGGCAAACAAACGGAAAAATCCGGGCAATCTCACGGTGGCCGTAATTTTATTCTTGTTCTATTGCTGATTGTAGTGGCTGTGTTGGGTGCAATGAGTCTGAGTGGCCAATTAACGCCATTGTATGAATCGCTAACAGCCCGCTTCGATAACATCACCGAACAACGGCATCAGCCACCGAAAAAAATAACCACGATACCGGTCAAATTCGCTTCCAAAACCATTGTTTCGACAACCACGGCAAAGGCTGTGCCTGCAATAAAACCACGTCCAGCCATAGTACATCAACCTGTAGTCTCATCCGAAGATATACGTGAATTGCTCTCCAGTATCGAGACTTTACGTAACCAATTGCGGCAAATGGAGGATTCCCAAAGGTCTATGCAAAACGGCCTGAAAGAACAGCAGCAAATGAATTTACAGGTTCGCTTGCGCTGGATTGCCGATCCGGCCAGTCGATTGCCTCAGTTACAGCTGACATGGGAAGAAATTTCACTGTTGCCCGGATTAAGCGATAGCGAGCGACAGGAAGCAACAAACATGCATGTACTGGCGCGCAATCAGGTACAGCAACTTAAACAATGGCAGAGTGCCTTGAAAAAATGGGTTGATGCGCTGTCTACGCCCCTGCATCAGAATATTTTACCAGAACCGGAATATCCATGGCTGGCCTGGGTTGTAAAACAATTCCAATTGCGTCATGCCCCCTCGCTAGAAGCCCGCCGGCTGGATAACATGAGAACCCGGTTGCTCGATATTTCCCGACAGTTAATGCTGGAATCATGGCCGGAAAAGGGAGCATGGCAGAGCCTTCAGGCGGAGTTGCTGCTTCAAATCAAAGCGATGAAAAATATAAGCACCCGTGATACCGGGGCAGTGGAAACAGGCCTGCCTGAAAACTTCGATGCGATCCGGTCTGATATTCACACGCTGCGGGAAACAGCCCTGCAATGGAGTCGTCACAGATCAGGCGCACAGCAGCAGGGAGGTGAACAATGAGGCTGGCTTTTCTGCTCCTGTTGGCGCTTATTGTTAGCATTGCATTGATTGTTTTCCCGAATATCGCAGACCAAACCCTGCGTATCGAGGCCTTTGGCTGGTTATTTGAAACCCGCCAGGGCACATTTATCGTTGCTCTTCTAGCTCTGTTATCCCTGCTATGGCTGCTGCGCAGTATCGTCAACGCCTTGTTCGCCGGGCCAGGGGTCGCATGGCGCTCATTGCGCATGGGTAGCCGCAAGCGCAGAGAAAAAAAACTGAGAGACACATTGGCACAATGGCTGGACAAGCGTGGCAACGTGAGTGCCAAAACATTAAAGCGATGTCGCGGCGTATTGCCCGACTGGCTCGTCGAGGTATTCCAAACCATACTTACCCCTGCCAATGAGTTACCCCTGCCTGCTGAAGATCAGGATCCCCTCATTACGGCATTGGCCGCCCGCATCGCCACTGACCCTCATACCGAATATGCGCCCGATCTGGCCACGCGCAAAGCGCATTTGGAGGCATGGTTGAATGCTCATGCCGGTGCTCCCCTGGCAACGAGCAGGCTGATCGACTTGGCAGAAGAAGAAGGTGATTTGCCGGCATTTATCAATCGGATGGAGACAGAATGGAAGCAGGGTCACCGGTCTGCCCAATCTGTAAAACCGCGTCTTGTTCGCGCCTGTCTCAAACTGGCCCAACAGGATCCCGACCAATCCATGCCTTTCCTGCGCAAAGCCTATCGACTGATGCCGGACGATCCCAACGTGCTGATAGCCTATGGTAATGGACTGTTAACCAGCGGCGAAACGAAAACTGTCCAGCGCCTGTGGTTCGGTTACCTTGAGCAGCACAGCAATGATCGCATTGCCCGATTATTGCTCGATCTTCAGCGTGCTGATCCGATACGATCCTACCGAAAACTTGAAAAGAAACCGGTCGAAGCACTTAATCAGGCGCAGCGCTGGCTGCGTGCCGAACTGGCCCATGCCGCCAAACTGGATGGCCTTGCCTTTGAACAAATGCAGGCGCTGGCGAGTGACTGCTCCTGCATGATTGCATGGCACAGCCTTGGCCAGTGGCATGAAGAACTTGCCGAATATGAAAAGGCAGCGGCCTGTTATCGTCAGGCACTGGATGTTACGTCTCTAAAGATAGCGCCTTAAACAACACGCAAGCTACGGCCACGTTCGAATTCTACCCCCGTGATAGCGATGGCTGTATTTTTTATCCAGCTATTCCGACTCATTATTTATTTTCCCTGACAGGATGGTGTTATGAAACGTTTTTTCTCCACATTGTTCCACTGGCTTGAACGGCTGCGAAACATTCTGGTTAACGGGGTTTTTATCCTGTTCCTGCTTATTTTCGTCGGGGCATTTTTTGCCGAACGGCCCGGTGTACCTGACGATGCCGCGCTGATCATCAATCCAACGGGCAGCATAGTCGAGGAACTGGCTTTACCCTCCACATCAGTCTTACCATTGAGTATCGCAACGCCCAATCAAACGCTGTTGCATGAGCTGATTACGGTGATTAAACATGCTGCCGATGATACCCGCATCAAACTAATGGTATTGAAGCTGGATGGGATGAGTAAAACATCCCTGCCCAAGCTGCAGGAATTGCGCCATGCCATTGAGCAATTCAAATCGTCCGGAAAAATGGTAGTGGCAGTCGGTCCGAATTATTCGCAAGCGCAGTACTATCTTGCTGCCACTGCAGATCATGTATTCCTGAATCCACTGGGTGTGGTAGCACTGGAAGGTTTCAGTATTTATAAAAATTATATCAAGGATGCACTTGATAAACTGCATGTTGACGTACAACTGTTTCGCGCAGGCAAATACAAAGCTGCCATTGAACCTCTGGTTCGCAATGATATGTCCGCCGAGGACAGACAATCCAACCGGTTGCTGTTGAATGTATTGTGGACTGAGTACAAAAACGATGTCGCCGGGATGCGTAACATCAAGGCGGATCGTATGCAGACAGTGCTGGATGAGCCATCGAAATATTTGGCCGAACATGATGGCAGTACTGCTGAACTGGCCAAGGCGGAAGGCCTGGTCGATTCGCTTGCCAGTCACGGAGACATTCAGAATTATATTGCCGGCGCCATAGGCAAGGAATCCGGAGAGTACGCCAGCATCGATTTCCGGCAATACCTGAATGCGACAAGTGGCGACAAGCCTTCACCCAAAACAAATCGGGTGGGTATCATCACGGCCAGCGGCATGATTCTAGATGGAAAACAGCCCCCCGGCACGGTGGGCAGCAAAACCATGATGGAGATGTTAAACAAGGCCAGACTTGATCCGGAGATCAAAGCCATTGTGCTCAGAATTGACAGCCCCGGCGGCAGTGCTCAGGCATCGGAAGCGATTCGAAGCGAAATCGTGCGATTGAAAAAGTCGGGTAAGCCGGTGGTTGTATCCATGGGCAGCATGGCTGCATCCGGCGGTTACTGGATGGCAACACCTGCCGATCAAATATGGGCATACCCAACCACTATTACCGGCTCGATTGGCGCCTTTGGCGTTTTGGCCAATATGCAACGCAGTCTGGAGAAGCTGGGGGTGCATACCGATGGGCTGGGTACAACATCCATTGCCGGTGGTATCCGCGCTGACCGCCCGTTACCCCCGGAACTGGATAAAGTCATGCAACTCTCCATGCGGCATATTTACCGCAGTTTTTTACACATTGTTGCCAGTGGCCGGAATATGCCAGCTGAAAAAGTAGCAGCATTGGCCGAGGGACGTGTCTGGAGCGGTGCCGATGCCCACCGACTAGGACTGGTTGATTCGCTGGGTAATTATCATGATGCAATTGATGCGGCTGCAAAACTGGCCGGAATTGAAGAGGATTATAGTGCTGTCCGCATTACTCCGACGCTGGGGTTACGTGAAATGCTGTTGGTGAAATTGTTCGGTAATGCCGATTCGCTGGCAGCACAAATAACAGCCGCGATCGGGAACCGGCTATCCGTACTAACACAGACCTTATTACCACCCCCCCTGCAGCAGGACATGATCGCAATGAATCGCATACTTGGCCTTTCGCAGGAGCGGCCCACAATATTTTCCATGTGTAATCTGCATGTGGAGTAATACTACGAATGGGGGTGATCATGTTGAATCAAGCAATCACGCTCGGAGAAAATACGCTGGCTATATCTGGATGAACAGGAAGACAGGACAGCCCATGAATAATCCTGCTACCCATTTCATTGTATTTTCATCTTTACTGGCTTAATGTGCGCCGCATGTTGATGCGTAATAAACATATTCGTGGAGGTTTCCGTTCCATGGCCCGCCTGATGGCGGTGATGTTTGCTGTGCAGATTATGGTAGGTGGTTTTTGCCTGCTGACGGCTGAAGCGCATGCCATGCCGCATGCCGTGCAGACGCAGAATGTGCAGGCGCATTGCGCCAAATCAGCGCATGCCGATGCAACGCATGAGCAGGACACGGAGCATTCCGGTAACTGCTATCATTGCGACCAGCCTGATGAATTGTCGTCCTCCGCCTTTACATCGGTAGCGCCGGTGATGCTGGTTCTGTCTGATATCATTAGTCTGCCTGCGATGCCGCTATCCGGACTCGCATCATCAACAGGCTTGCTTTCGACACGAACGCCGACCGGGCCACCGCGCTCTTCTTCTCTTCTTTATACAACTACCCAACGCATCCGCGTTTGATTCA
>CAZUVA010000069.1:0-6089 GCA_964622755.1 uncultured Zetaproteobacteria bacterium | reverse complement strand
GCGGCCGCCTCCTAAGCGGCAGGCCACACGTTCGAATCGTGTCGAGGGCACCATTAATAATATTTGCACCACCAACAGAGGTTAAACCATGGAAGAAACACTGAATCCTGCTGTACCCGTTCTGATCGAAGATGAGATGAAACGCTCTTATCTCGATTATGCCATGAGCGTGATTGTCGGGCGTGCCTTGCCCGATGCGCGCGATGGCCTGAAACCGGTGCACCGGCGCATTCTGTTCGCCATGCAGGATCTAGGCTGTACGCACGATAAACCGTTCAAGAAATCGGCCCGCGTGGTCGGTGATGTGATCGGTAAATATCATCCGCATGGCGACACGGCAGTGTATGACGCTATGGTGCGTATGGCCCAACCATGGAGTATGCGCCACCTGCTCATCGACGGGCAGGGTAACTTCGGCTCTGTCGATGGCGATTCGCCGGCCGCCATGCGTTATACCGAAGCACGCATGAGTAAATTGGCTGCTGAATTGCTGGCCGATATTGATAAAAATACCGTTGATTTTGCGCCCAACTATGATGAATCACTGAAAGAGCCAAAGGTATTACCGGCCAGATATCCCAATCTGCTGGTCAATGGTTCGCAGGGCATTGCGGTCGGCATGGCGACCAATATTCCGCCGCATAATTTGGGCGAATCAATTAACGCCTGTATTGCACTGGTCGGAAATCCCGATATTGATGACGACGAATTGATGCAGATTATGCCCGGCCCGGATTTTCCGACCGGCGGTTTCATATATGGACGCAATGGCATGCAGCAGGCTTTTACCACAGGACGCGGTTCAGTGACCATGCGGGCCAAGGCACTGGTGGAAATTCATCCGCGCACCAAGCGCGAGTCGTTGATTATCGCCGAACTGCCGTATCAGGTAAATAAGGCCAATCTGATTGAACATATCGCCCATATGGTGCGCGATAAAAAGCTGGAAGGCATTTCCGATCTGCGCGATGAGTCTGACCGCGATGGCATGCGTATCGCCATTGAACTAAAGAGAAATGAAATCCCAGAAGTTGTATTAAACAATCTGTATAAACACACGCAATTGCAGTGTAATTTCGGATGTAATATGCTATCTCTGGTGGATGGCCAGCCCAAGCTGTGTGGCGTACGCGAACTGCTGCTACACTTCCTTGATCACCGACGTCAGGTAGTCACACGCCGCTGTCTGTTTGATTTGGCCAAGGCCGAAGCGCGAGCACATATTCTGCAAGGTTTGCTGATTGCGCTGGATAATATTGATGAAGTCATCAAATTAATCCGCGCCAGCCAGACCCCGGCGGAAGCCAAAGCCGGATTGATGGAACGATTCGGTCTGTCCGACAAACAGTCCCAGGCTATTCTGGATATGCGTCTGCATCGTTTGACGGGGCTGGAACGCGGCAAGATTCAAGCTGAGTTCGATGAGATTCAAAAAGTAATCGCTGGTCTGAAAGCAATTCTGGCTGATGAGAAACTGTTGATGGCTGTGATTGTCGAAGAGTTGGAGACCGTGCGTAATAAATACGCCGATCCACGCCGCTCTGAAATTATGGATGAAACCGCCGAGTTGTCGGTCGAAGACCTGATTACCGAAGAAGATATGGTGGTGACCATTTCCAATGAGGGATATATCAAACGCAATGCCACCTCCCTCTACCGTGCCCAGCGGCGCGGCGGCAAGGGCAAGACGGCCATGACCACCAAGGAAGACGATTTTGTGGTGCAGTTGATGGTCGCCTCCACGCACGATTATCTGTTGTTTTTCTCGGATCGAGGCCGCGTATTCCGCAAGAAAGTTTATGAAGTGCCACAGGCAGGACGTGCGGCACGCGGCAAGGCGCTGGTCAATCTATTGCCGGTGGAGAAGGACGAAAAGATTTCCGCCACATTGTCGATTCGTGAGTTTGATGAAGATCATTACATCGTCATGGCGACCAAAAATGGCGTCATCAAGAAAACGCGTTTATCTGATTTCCAGAACATTCGAACCAACGGCATTATCGCCATCAGGATTGATGATGAGGATGATTTGATTGGCGTGGTCGTTTCCGATGGCGAGCAGGATATCATGCTCTCGGCCAGCGGCGGCAAGGCGAT
Source organism: uncultured Zetaproteobacteria bacterium (assembly GCA_964622755.1). Taxonomy (GTDB): domain Bacteria; phylum Pseudomonadota; class Zetaproteobacteria; order Mariprofundales; family Mariprofundaceae; genus Mariprofundus. Next base: position 3,992 of record CAZUVA010000069.1, on the reverse strand, counting down.
TCGTTTCTCTGAAACCGATGTACGACCCATGGGGCGCAGCACGCGCGGCGTTACCGGTATGCGTATGCCCGGCGGCTGTAAAGTGATTTCGATGACGCTGGTTTCAGATCGCGCCACTTTGCTGGCTGTTTCGGAAAACGGTTTCGGCAAACGTACATCCGTATCTGAATACAATGTCCAGAAACGCGGCGGGCAGGGCGTATTCACACTGAAAACCGGAGGTCGCAACGGTGCCATGATCGGCGCACTGCTGGTGCTCGATGAAGATCAGGTGATGATGATGACCGATACCGGTCGTCTGGTGCGCATTAAGATGGATCATGTTTCTGTAATCGGGCGCAATACGCAGGGCGTGACGCTGTTCGGCGTGAAAGATAAGGAACGTGTCATTGGAGCGGTTCGCGTGGCCGAAAAACAGGATGATGATGCGCCGGAAGAGGATACGGACGAGGGCCAGAGCGAAATAGACGAGTCAGTTGATGATTGATCGTCAGGCATTTCGCCGTTCATTTGATGAAATGCAGGCAGCCCTTGCACGCCGTGGTGATACGGTGGTGGGGCCGGATAGTCCGTGGGGCAGGGCGCGTAAGCTCGATGGCAGACAACGTGAACTGAAAGTTGAATCCGAAGCATTACAGGCCGAGCGCAATCGGGTATCCAAATTAATTGGCCAGAAAAAAGGTGCCGGTGAGGATGCCAGTGCTGAAATCGCGGCCATGGGTCAGGTCTCCAGTAAGGTTAAAGAGCTCGAAACATTGGCCAAAGAGGCCGAGGCTGAATTCACTGCTGTGCTGCTGGAAATTCCCAACCCTCTGCATGAATCCGTGCCTGATGGTGTTAGTGAAGACGATAATGTCGAAATTCGTCGTTGGGGAGAACCACGAACGGATGAGGTGCCACCGCACTGGGATATCGGCGTCGATCTCGAGATTCTCGATTTTGATGCGGGCGCAACGCTTGCCGGCAGTCGATTTACCGTTTTAAAAGGCGCTGCAGCCCGTTTAGAACGCACCTTGATGCAGTTCATGCTGGATCTGCATACCGACAAACACGGTTATGAAGAAGTCTGGGTGCCAGCCATTGCCAATCGCAAAACCATGACCGGTACTGGCCAGTTGCCAAAATTCGCCGATGATTTGTATAAACTGGAAGGTGAGGATTTCTTTCTGATTCCCACGGCAGAAGTGCCGGTGACCAATCTGTACCAGGACAAGATTCTCAATGCCGATGAACTGCCCAAACGCCACTGCGCCTATACGCCGTGTTTCCGTCGTGAAGCCGGTGCCGCCGGACGCGATATGCGCGGCATTATTCGCCAGCATCAATTCGATAAAGTCGAACTGGTTCACCTGACCACGCCTGAGCGTGCCCTGACCGATCTACAGGAACTGACCGGACATGCCGAGGCCGTACTACAGGCGCTGGAACTGCCATATCGCCTGATTGAATTATGCAGCGCCGATATCGGCTTCTCCTCACAGAAAACCTATGATCTGGAAGTATGGCTGCCAAGCCAGAACTGCTATCGTGAAATTTCATCCTGTTCCTCGTTTGGTCAGTTTCAGGGCAGGAGGGCTGGTATCCGTTATCGGGAAGAGGGGGGCAAGCCTCAACCTGTTGCAACCCTGAACGGTTCCGGACTGGCCATTGGTCGCTGTCTCGTCGCCATACTCGAAAATGGCTGGCAACCGGATGGTTCGGTCACCATTCCAAAAATCCTGCAGCCGTATATGGGCGGCATGCAACAGATTTCATAATCAGGCCGTCTATGCGAGTTTTGCTGGTAGAGGATGACGCACGACAGGCTGAATTCATACAACGTGGACTGGAGCAGGGTGGGGCGATTGTCGATCATGCCGGCGATGGCGAACTGGGATTAAATCTGGCTGTAGCATCACCCTATGATCTGTTTATCTTCGATTTAATGTTGCCGCTTCGGGACGGGATATCACTGATCCATGCTGTGCGTGCAGCAGGTGTCAGCACGCCGATTCTGGTGCTAAGTGCGCGCAATTCGGTAGATGACCGGGTACAGGGCTTGCGGGCTGGTGGTGATGATTATCTGGTCAAACCATTCGCCTTCTCCGAACTGGTTGCCCGGCTCGATGCCCTGCATCGACGAGCAACAGGATTGGTCGAACCGGCCCGTCTGAGCGTGGCAGATTTGTGCATGGATTTGCAACGCCACAAGGCATTTCGCGCAGGGAATGTAATCGAACTGCAACCCAAGGAATACGCACTGCTGGAATACCTGATGCGCAATGCAGGCCGGGTGGTATCCAAAACCATGATTATGGAACATGTCTGGGATTATAATTTCGATCCACAAACCAATGTCGTTGAGGCGCGTATTTCCCGATTACGGGAAAAAGTAGATCGCCCGTTTGCCTGTCACCTGATCCATACGGTGCGCGGTATCGGCTATGTACTGGAGAAACGAATCAGTTGTGATTAAGACATTGCGCCTGCGTTTGACGCTATGGCATGCCGGCCTGTTCGGGATGCTGGCGCTGATCGTATTTATGATGGCTTATTATATCATCAGCCATCAGTTGCTGCGCGCTGTCGATGTGGACCTGAAGGATACAGCGCAGGAATTTGCCGAGCGTTTGACGGTTGGTGGTATTCCGGCGTTGCAACTGGAAATAGACAGTGAAACGGCATCGCATGGCACGGATATATTTTTCGCCCGCTTCGTGGATCAGCATGGTAATATTCAGGCCGAACATCTGTCCCCAACATGGTTATTCCCGATTCCCCGACCCATGAGAACGCACCAACAACTGCAATGGTTTCATGTTGGCGAGGATATGGACGGTGGCCCGGTACGCTTATTGGCGCTACCTGTCACAGGTCTCGGCTGGATAGAAATCGGTCTGTCACTGTCAGAATATGCAACCCAAATGCATCAGATACGAACGGTGTTTGCTCTGGCGCTGTTGGTTATGGTGGCGCTCGGCGTGTTGGCTGGCTGGCTGCAGCTGCGTACGGTATTTCGCAGTGTGGAGCAGGTGCGGCGAACCGCGATCGATATCAGTGAAGGCGAACTGTCTCGCCGTGTCGAACTGGCAGAGAAGGGGAGTGAGTTATCCGATTTAGCCAATGCTTTCAATAAGATGCTGGATCGTATTCAACTACTACTTGGAGAGATGCGCGATGTCAGCAATCACATCGCCCATGATCTGCGCACGCCGGTTTCCTGTATCCGTGGCTTGGCTGAGACCAGTTTGACAGCAGCCTACCAATCAGCAGAACATCAAACAAAGGCCCAAACAGAAGCACTGGCAACCATTGTGGAAGAAGCGGACCAACTGGGTGAAATGGTCAACACCATGCTCGAAATAGCCCAGACCGATGCCGGACTGATCAATCAGCAGCAGGAACAGATCGACCTGGTCATACTTTTGCATGACGCCTGCGAATTGTTTCAACCGGTTGCCGAGGATGCGGGCATGAAGCTCACCATTGATGCGCCTGATCATGCATTGATGGTGACAGGTAACAAGGCTCGCCTGCAGCGGGCAATTGCCAACCTGATTGATAATGCACTGAAATTTTCACACGCGGAAGATCATATTGAGCTGATAGCTGAAACAGACCAGAATTCGATGTGTATACATATCCGTGATCACGGGATTGGCATATCAGCTGATGACAGATCGCATATTTTCGAGCGCTTTTATCGCTCGGATCAGAGCCGCACCAAGCCCGGCAATGGACTGGGTCTCAGTTATGCCATGAGCATCATTCGCAGTCACGGCGGTACTATCGATGTGACCAGCACGCCAGGTCATGGCAGTACATTCACCGTACGATTGCCATTGGGCTGAAGCTAACAACATGACCAAATGGTCATGTTGTGGGCAACTTCCGACAATGTATCACTGATAGTATATCTCCTTTCAATTGATTTAGGAGGTATTGATGGCTTTACAACATCGTTATATTCCACTGGTTCTTGGGTACATGTTTCTAATGTCTATTTCTCCCGT
>CAZUVA010000068.1:0-6125 GCA_964622755.1 uncultured Zetaproteobacteria bacterium | reverse complement strand
TTGCAACTGACCGGCGTCGCTACGCATTCCGCCTGCAAATAACGGGCACACAGAATTCCGGCCACATCACCGCGCAACCAGACGCCATACTCATCACTGACCAGCGGCCGATCTCCATCGCCATCCGCAGAAACAATGCAGTCGAACTTGTATTCAGCAGCCCAGCCAGCCGCCAGGCTGACATCCTCGGGTCGTATGGCTTCCGTATCGACCGGAATAAAATGTTCCGAACGACCCAGCGCTGTGACTTCCGCACCAAGCCCCTGTATCACTTCCACCAGCATATCGCAGGCCACTGTGGAATGTTGATAGACACCGATCTTCCGACCTGCCAGACAATCTGCCGGGAAAAAATCGAGATACCGCTGTACATAATCCCGTTCGGCATCGTTCGTCTCGACTGGTAAAACAGTTTTCCCCGTAGTATTGCCCGCCGCATCAAATAATTCAGCAGCTATCAATACACTGCGCGCCGTCATGGCCTGTTCGTCGTTCTTGAGTATCTCACCTGCCGATTTATAGAATTTAATGCCATTACGGTCATCGGGAATATGGCTGCCCGTCACCATGATAGAGGGAATGCCGAGCGACATCGCATAACAGGCTACAGCCGGTGTGGGTATAAATCCGCAGTTCACCGGTTCACAACCGACATCAATCACAGCAAGAGCCACCGCATTCATAATACGCGGACTGCTGGGGCGAAAATCTCCGGCAATGGCCACGTTACTTCCGGGCTTCACATCGCCGATACTTTCAAGAAACTGCAAAAAGGCGCGGGTATAGGCATAACAGATCCGATCCGTCATGTCCGTAGCCAGACCTCGGGCTCCGCTGGTGCCGAATTTAACACCGCTCTGATCCATCAATTCCGAAATCGATACATTCTCTTCACCATTTAGCTCTGCCATGCCATCTCCCTGTTTGCCTTCCAATTAACGTGATGCAACGATTACAATCGGTATTCCCTTTATCTTACTATGATAAAACTGCCCCTATCAACATTCAGACTCGAATCCGATTTCTGCATGGGTACCATCGCAATAAGGTTTGTGCCTTGAACCACCACAGCGGCACAACACACATTTATCGCATACCCTGGCTGTTTGGCCATGGCTATCGCGAATGGATGCCGGCCCGACCAGAAATAATGGACCATCCTTGAACAACTTGATATCCACGCTTCCGGAAACTGTTTCCGCATCAGGATTGAAAGGCGGCACATCCCCCGAATCACTGAACCCGGATTCTGTGTGTGAGCCATCACACCATGGCTTGTTTTGCGAGGCTCCGCAACGGCACAAACTAGCCCGGAAACCACCCGGGTTTTCACCATTGAGTGTAAAATCTGCATGCACGGTTAACGGGCCATCCGTTTCAACCGTGAAGGTGTTGATTTCCGGTTTTGCTTCATCAGCGCCACCATCGCTGCGCTGATAACTCAAGGCACCCGAAGGGCATGTGTCACACAGCACGGCAATATCATCGGCAGATGCCGCATCAGGAAAAATCCACTCATTTTCCGAATCGGGCCGAAACACATCCGGTAACCCTTTAACACACCGTCCGGCATGGATACAACGTGAGCTATCAAAATTCACAGCAATCATGCTGCCTTCGTAGTGTTGCTTATTTGACATAAGAACCCTCCGCAACCGTGCTTACAATAGCGCCAGCTTAGCATGGCAAGCAGAAAACGATAACAGTCGATTGCTGATTTCATCAAAAGCATTGCATGCGGTACAGACACGAAAGCAAAAACAACTTTCACCGCAGCCATCAGCACGGCAGGCTGCGACCATGCCCCATTTAGTTCTGATTGACGGACCCAACTACGTATTCCGCGCCTTTCATGCGGTGAAACACAATCTCACCAATTCAAAGGGCGAACCAACCAATGCTATCTTCGGCTATGTGCAAATGTTGCGCAGCATCCTCAAGGATCTGAGCCCGACCCATGTGGCCGTCGCATTTGATCCCAAAGGCGGCACCTTCCGCAACAAAATGTATACCGAATACAAGGCACATCGTCCTCCGATGCCTGAAGAGCTGGCAGTACAATGGCCTGCTGTTTTTGATCTCACTGATGCATTTAAACTCAATCGCATCTGTATCGAAAATTACGAGGCGGATGATGTTATCGCCACATTGGCAAAACAGGCCGAAGCCAAAGGCTGGGATGTCACCATTGTCTCAACCGACAAGGATCTGATGCAACTGATCAGCGATAAGGTCTGGATGCTCGATACAATGCGTAAAAAAGATTATGGCGCGGATGAAGTGAAGGAGAAATGGGGTGTTGCCCCGGATCGCATTCATGATTTACTGGCGCTGGCCGGAGATTCGGCAGACAACATCCCCGGCGTACCCGGAATTGGGCCGAAAACAGCGGTATTACTGCTGGAAGCTTATGGTGACCTGGAGGGCGTTCTGTCCCGTGCATCCGAAGTAAAACAGACCAAACGGCGTGAAAATCTGATTGAGTTTGCTGAAGATGCACGATTGTCCTACCGTCTGGTCGCACTGGATGATCAGGTGGATGTGGGTGTCGAGATCGAAGAGCTGGCTGTGCAAAAGCCGGATCGGGAAAAACTGGCCGAACTGTTCACCCGACTGGAATTCCGCCGATTGATGGCCGAATTCTCTGACAGCAACACAACGACCAGCACTCCGGCTGAAGCTGATAAGTCAGCCTCCGACAAGGAAACAAAGCATGCACAGCAGATCGAGACACCGGTTCCACCTGATATTCCCCGTACAGACAGGCTGGTTGATGATGAAACATCGCTGCAATCACTTCTCGATCACCTGAATACGGCAGAATTGATTGCGGTGGATACGGAAACGACCTCGCTGAAAACACACGATGCATCCATTGTCGGTCTGTCTTTTTCTGTGCAGCCCGGTGAAGGATGGTATGTACCCGTCGGCCATCGTGCTGCCGATCTGCTCACGCCAACACCCAAACAACTTCCCATGCAGCAGGTTCTGGATGTATTGCGCCCGGTTCTGGAAAACAAAAACAAGGCCAAATGCGGCCATAATCTGAAATATGATGTTCAAGTACTGCGCCGTGCCGGCATTAAGTTATGTGGAACTGCTGCCGATTCCATGTTGCTGGCCTATTGCCTCTATCCGGCCAAATATCCACCCAAAATGGATAGCGTAGCCGAGGATTATCTGGGTCATCGCTGCATTGCCTATGAAGAAGTCGCCGGCAAGGGCGCTAAACAAATCTGCTTTGATCAGGTACCGATTGAAACGGCCCTTCCCTATGCCGCTGAAGATGCTGAAATCGCACTCAGGCTGACGCATTTTCTTCGCGCCAAACTGGAAGCAGAAAATCGCCTCAAACGCCATGATGAAATCGAACTACCACTTGCATCTGTTTTGGCCGATATGGAATGGACAGGCACCCATATCGATGCGGGCAAACTGGGCGAACTCTCCGCCCGTTTCGGTGAACGCATCATGGAACTGGAATCCAGTATTCATACCGCTGCGGGTGAAACATTCAATATCCAGTCACCCAAACAGCTGGGTATTCTACTGTTTGAAACACTCGGTATTCCGGGCGGTAAAAAAACCAAATCGGGTCAGTGGGCAACAGGCCAGGAAGTGCTGGAGGCACTGGCCGGGGAACATGAAGTGCCACGCCTTATTCTCGAAGTGCGGCAACTGGCCAAACTCAAATCCACCTATACCGATGCATTGCCAAAACTGATTCACCCAGCTACGGGCCGCGTGCACACCTCGTTTAATCAGGCTATCACCACGACAGGCCGGCTATCTTCCTCCAATCCGAATTTACAGAATATCCCGATTCGAAGCAGCTTGGGGCGTGAAATCCGTAAAGCATTCACTGCCGAGCCGGGCCATGTACTGATTGCTGCCGATTACTCCCAGATTGAGTTGCGGCTGATGGCGCATTTCTCCGGCGATGCCGTGCTCATGCAGGCATTTGCCGATGGCGCCGATATTCATGCGGCCACTGCCGCAGCTGTCAACGGGATCGATCTGGCCGACGTCACCGGAGAAATGCGCCGACGCGCCAAGATTATCAATTTCGGCATTCTCTACGGTATGAGCGCCTTTGGACTGGCCAAACAATTAGGTGTGGCTCGTGGCGAAGCCAAAGACTTTATTGAAGCCTATTTTTCACGCTATCCATCCGTGCGTGGATTCATGGATGCCACGCTGGAACGCGCGCGCGAGGATGAATTTGTCGAAACACTGCTCGGCCACCGTGTTTATGTGCCTGAGATTAATAGCAGTAACGGTATGCGCCGTGCCTATGCCGAACGTACGGCCATCAATGCGCCACTGCAGGGTTCGGCTGCCGACATCATCAAAATCGCCATGATTCATCTGCATCGGTGTCTTCAAACAGAAGCCCCCGAGGCGCGTATTATTCTGCAGGTTCATGATGAATTAATCGTGGAAGCGCCAGTGACGCAGGTGCAAAAAGTGTCGTCTATGATGCGGGAAACGATGGAAGCTGCTGTAGAACTGAACGTGCCGCTGATCGTTGATATCGGCACCGGCAGCAACTGGTTCGACGCTCACCAACTGTAAGAAATCGTCGCCACAACTTCAGCGTTTTAGAACCTGTTCACATAAATTCTGCAGGTTAGTGATGACCACCTTCCTGTTCCAGTTCTCTGGCAAAGATGTCTTTATTTTTGCCAATGATAACAATCAGAAACAATGAATAAATAAACGTAGATAGCATAATTACACCGATTACAATTGCCTTGAACATTTCAAGATGTTCAAATGAAGCAGGAATCATCATCAGCATCACCACTGACAAACCACCCTTAATTCCGGCAAAGGTCAACACGCCCCACCAGCGAAAATTTACATTGGCCATCTTGTCGGTCCGGTTGGTCAGGATGGCGAATTTTGCCATCATAACAGCACGAATCACCGTAGTAGCCAGAAACATCACCACAATTTCAGTTTTGTATTGCCACAACAAATCAATGTTGATGATTTCCGCCATGGCAACAAATAACATGGTATTGGCCACGATAGCCAGCAACTGAATATCCTCTTTGGTGCGCAAATGCCGATCACGCTCTTCCACGGTTGCCCTGATTTTATCAATCGCCTGTTGAATCAACGAACGCGAACCATGACCCGATGCTGACTCGCGTTGTAAATCATCCGATTCTTTTTCGATACGCATATCATTGTACGCAACCGCCTTGCTCATCACATGATGCACCGTCACTGTCGCAAAAATACAGGCAAGGATGCCGGATAAATGGGTATGCGAATGACCGCCCAGCATATTCATCAGGGCATAAAAATGTTCCGCCATCTCAAATGCGCCATAGCCGGTCAGAATCAGTACCAGTAATTCGGCAATCCGGTTTTCGGTGGTTTTCATTGCGATCAGGCCAAGATATCCGATCACAATCCCCAACAGCGCCGAACCCAGCACCACGATTGCACTGGTTTCGCTGACATAAGCAACGGTGATTTCACCACCGTCCAGTGCATACAGACCGATAAATACAAATACAATCAGCGCTGTGGCATCATTGAACAGGCTTTCTCCTTCACACAGGATTTTCAAGCGGTGCGGCAATTCGAATTTGGAAAAAATACTCACGACAGAAACCGGATCAGTCGCCAGCACCATGGAAAACAACACAATAATGGCAGCTACCGAGAGATGATACTGACCGAATAATGCATCCCCGATCAACAATGCAACCACGACAGATAACGCCACGGCAACCACAGCAAGATAGAACAGGCTCAGGCCATGTTCCTTCAAATCATCGACTTTCAATTCCAGTGAGTCGGAAATTAACAGTATCGGCAGCAGTAGAATGACCAGCGCGGCAAAGTGTTCAGCATCACCGGTGAGCATAAAGAGATCTCCAAATGCTGCATGGAAGCCAAATGATAAGGCAATCAAGCCAACGGGAGATGGAATCTTCAGTTTGTCTTCCAGTTGCAGGGCAAGATACAAAATCGCAGCAATCGAGAGAATGGTAATAATCATATGTCAGCCTTCCTTCTTTGCTCGTTCAGAATCAGGGTCTGTTCATTCAAGCTATATAGTCAACAGCACAAAGCCTATGAATGCGGCATAGAGCAACATATTCATA
>CAZUVA010000067.1:4994-6156 GCA_964622755.1 uncultured Zetaproteobacteria bacterium | reverse complement strand
GTACTGGCCGATTCATTTGAAAATATGGGTGTGCAACTGCATATGAATGAGCATGTGGTCGCCATTCGCAAGGAAAATGATGCCGTGTTGACCTTGCTTGAATCGGGTAAAAAACTGTATGCCGATGCAGTACTGTATGCACTGGGCCGCAAACCCAATTCACAGAGTCTTCATACCGCCAATGCCGGGATCGCACTCGATCAGGGCTGGATCGCTGTCAACAGGCATTTCGAATCCAGCGTGCCTCATATCTATGCCGTGGGTGATTTGGTCGGTCGCCCTGCATTGGCTTCGACCGGTATGGAGCAGGGGCGCACTGCCGTCATTCACGCATTTTCCGGAGAAACACAGTCCATGGCAAAACATCTACCGATGGCGATTTATGCCATTCCGGAGATTTCATGGGTCGGCAAAACAGAGAAAGAGGCCCAGAGCGAAAAACTCAATTACGTGGTCGGGCGCGGTTACTACAAGGAAAGCGCCCGTGGTCAGATTATCGGTGATTGCAATGGTTTGGTGAAGCTGATCGTCGATGCTGAAACCCACCAGCTGATCGGTGTACATATCGTCGGTGAACATGCCAGTGAACTGATTCACACTGGTCAGTTACTAATGAATTTCAATGGCACGGTTCATGATCTTGCCTGCAATGTGTTTAATTATCCGACCTTGGCCGAGTGTTATAAGCTGGCCGCACAGGATTGCCTGCAAAAACTGGCTTGATTGATTCGATGTGCATGGGAAGGCTTCTTACGATTTCATCAACGCCAATCCTGATCGAAACGCGGCTCTTCCATGCGGATAGTCAAACGACAGCACAGCATGTGCAAGCCGTCGCATGTGTAATTTTTATTACACACATTTGACTGATCAACCGAGAGAGGTGGCTTGTGAATAATCGATATATTTTTTCCGGTTTGTGGCTGGTATTTGTTTTTCAGCTGATCATACCGATTCAGGCAGCCTATAGCACAGCAGATAAGCCCAACTTAAAACGATTGTATGAAGTGAGCGCCTCGGATCGGTTTCAAAATCCGGTGATTATTATTCATGGCGTGTTCGGCGCCAGAATACGTAACACCAGAGATCAGCAGGAAATATGGCCGGGCAGTTCTTCGAAGCTGCTGTTCAGTAGTTATGAACAACTGGCGCTCGATATCGA
>CAZUVA010000067.1:0-4894 GCA_964622755.1 uncultured Zetaproteobacteria bacterium | reverse complement strand
ACTGCATCAGGCAGGTCGTTATCAGCCTGCCATAGCGGGAAGACCGCAGGCGGCGACTGGACACAACTATTATGTATTTGTCTATGACTGGCGTATGGGTATCCCGAGCAATGCCGTCAAACTGAGTGCCATGATCGATCAAATCCGTCGTGATTACAGCATGCCAAAATTGAAAGTGGATATTGTCGCACACAGTATGGGCGCGTTGCTGACACGTTATTTTATCCGTTATGGCAACCGGGATGTGCTGAATCATGATACCTTTCAGCCAGACAATGCCGGTGCCGCCAAAGTACGTAAGGTGGTGTTGATTGGTGCTCCAAACATGGGCTCTGTCAGTGGGCTGCAATATTTTCTGACCGGTTATAAACTAGGCTTTGGCGCTATCCCCACCGAGGTCATCGCCACCATGCCGGGCAGCTATAACCTGCTGCCGCACCCTTCACGCAACTGGATGATCACGCCAAAAGGCAAGAAGGCAGATATCAAATTATACGATCCCCGTACCTGGCAACGATTCAAATGGTCGGTATTTAACCCGGATGCCCGCTCCAGAATCCGCGACCGGTTTACCAACAAAGATGATGCTGCGCGATATCTGGATGTGCTGGAACGATTCTTTACCCGGCAACTTAGACGCGCTCGCCGTTTTCATTTAGCCATGTCCGTGCCGTTAAAGGATTCGCCGGTGCGCTATATCGTCTTTGGCGGTGATTGCGAATTAACTCCGGCACGCTGCCTGATCGAGACCGTACGCGGCAGGGCTGTGATTCGCCTGCACCCCGAAAACATCACCCACCACGTTCGCGGCGTAAATTATCGCAAACTGATGCTGGAGCCGGGTGATGGCCGGGTGACAAAGCCATCCTTGTTGGCGCGCAATTCACTCGACCCTTCCGCACAGGGTAGCAATCAGGATGTGTTCCCGCTCGCCTATTCGTTGTTCCTGTGTGAAACACATGCCGAACTGACCGGTAATATCAGTTTTCAGGATAATCTGCTGAATATCCTGCTGTTGCAGGAAACAACTGAAGATCGGGTGAGTGAACATATTACAAAATAGTAAAGTGAGTCAAAACAAGATGAGACAAGCGCATTCAAAAAAAGTATTTTTCTGCAACCATGAGGGTTTGAAACTGGCTGCAAGACTTGATATCCCGCTGGATGGAAAACCTCGCGCTTATGCCCTGTTTGCACACGGATTTACGCTTAACAAAGGGTTGAACGCCTATCATCATATCAGTCGGGCATTAACCCATCAGGGTATAGCTGTGCTGCGTTTTGATTTTACGGGGCTGGCCGAAAGTGAAGGTGATTTTTCCGACACCGGTTTTTCCACAAATGTCAGTGATATCGTGGCCGCCGCCGCATTTCTGGAAGAAAAATTTGAAGCGCCACGCATACTCATCGGCCATTCGCTTGGCGGTGCAGCAATACTGGTAGCTGCCAAAGATATTCCTTCGACAAATGCCGTTGCAGTCATTGCGGCACCCTGCGACCCGTCACACATTGCCCATGTTTTTGCCGGCAGGGAAGCAGAACTGGAGCGTAATGGCGTATTGAACATCACACTTGGAGGCAGACCTTTTCTGATAAAAAAACAGTTTCTGGAAGATGTGAACCATGCTCGAACCTGTGCTGCCACAGCCAGGCTCAACAAGGCACTACTGATCTTCCATTCGCCACTCGACAAAATTGTTGACATCAAACACGCCCAACGTATTTATGAGTCAGCTCTACATCCGAAAAGCTTTATTTCACTTGATCGCGCCGATCACCTGCTGAGCAATGCTACTGATGCATGCTATGTCGGTTCGGTGATCGCAAGCTGGGCGGAAAAATATGTGCCGCCACGCCAGGCAGAGATAGATGCCGGTCAGCATCAGGTGCGGGTGCGCAACAGTGCCGGTGCTTACTACACCGAGATCAAAGCCGGTGGCCACAACCTGATCGCCGACGAACCGGAAAAGCTGGGCGGTTCAAACCTCGGTTCATCACCCTATGACCTGCTGATGGCGGCACTGGGTTCCTGCACAGCGATTACGCTGCGCATGTATGCCGACCGCAAACAGTGGCATCTGGACGAAGTGAATATCTATCTGAATCATCAGAAGGTGCATGCAGCTGATTGTGAATCTTGCCCGGAAAGGACAGGTAGTATCGACCATGTAGAACGAATCATTGAATTATCCGGCCATCTGAATCCGTCACAACGCCAACGATTGCTGGAAATCGCCGAGCGCTGTCCTGTGCACCAAAGCCTGAATCAGCCGGTGCATATTACCACATCGCTACGGGAACAGTGATCGAGGCAGTTTGTTCTACATAAAACAGACAACGTTTCGGCATGATAGTTCGCAAGTTTGCGGGATGAGGTATCAGTGCTATCATTGGGTTTGTTTATGGTACCAAAGGGATCTCCGGCCCGAGCACGCGATATTCTGAATCAAATCAAAACTGTGCGGCCATCTGGAAGCCATGTCGTATCAAGAGCATATTCCTCCGGAACTGGAAGAACCGGGGAACAAAAAGTTTTTAGAAATCCATTTCAAACCGTACCGGATTATCTATCAGGTTAGCGGGCAGCTTGTGTATATCTATATTGTCTGCGATGGTCGGCGTGATATGCAATCACTACTCAAAAAGAGATTACTGAAAACATGAAAATTCTTCTTCGACTGTTCGTTATTCTGCTGCTCGGCCTCGGTGGCACCGTGGCATACATGGTGAGCTTTGAAAATGGCTACCTTTATTTTCCAACCCGGGAACTGACGCAAACGCCTCATAATGCCGGCCTTGTGTTTCGTAATGTCCGATTTAAAAGCGAAGATGGCGTTGCCTTGCATGGCTGGTACATGCCGCATGCACATGCGCGTTTCACACTGCTTCACCTGCACGGAAACGGCGGCAATATGAGCAACCGCATCCGTCAATATCGCCGCTGGCATGCGATGGGGTTGGCTGTATTTGCTTTTGATTATCGTGGCTACGGTAAAAGCGCGGGTGCGCCAAACGAAGCGGGACTGGATGCCGATGCAAAAGCAGCGTGGTTACTGCTGGTGAACCATTACGGATTAGCTGCAGGCAACATCATCATTGCCGGGCGCAGCCTGGGCTGCGCAGTGGCGGCAAAGCTGGCAGCAGAAGTGAATCCGGTCGGACTGGCGCTGGAAGCGCCGTTTACCAGTATTCCCGATATGTCGGAAGCATATTATCCGTGGCTGCCGCTGCGCTGGTTTGTGAAAACGCAGCTGGATACTGAAGCCGCTGTGCATGAATCGAAAATACCACTGTTGCTCATCAGTGCCGAATCAGACGAGATTATTCCCGATGGCATGGCAGATCGCGTTTTCGCCGCCCATCCGGGGCCGAAGCTGCGTGGCATCCTGCCAGGCGGTCACAACGATTTTGATAATATTTCAGAACGGCCTTATTTCCGACTCTGGCAACGCTGGCTGAATACACTGAAAACGGTGAAACCTGCTGCGGCAATATGGGTTCAGCGCGACACTCCAGGGAGAAGCTGATATATAGCCTGTGCAAAAAATTAGCGTTTCAATTCAACCGAGGCCCATTCACCCTGATGGTCACGACGGACTTCAGTCAGACCTTCGGCAATATAGGTAGCGGCAACATCATCGACCTGGGCACTCAAGAGGCCGGACAGGATCAGATGAACGCCAACCGTGGCACTTAAATCTTTTGCCATCCAGACCAGTGGCGCAGCCAGTATATTGGCAACAACCAGATCAAATGTCTGATGTGGTGGGCTATCGTCCAAGGTTACATCCAGATGAACGCCATTGATGGCAGCATTGGTATGGCACGCTTGCACCGAATCCTCCTCCATATCGATAGCCAGTGCGGATCCCATGCCCAGTTTCAGCGCTGTAATCGCCAGAAGGCCGGAGCCTGCCCCCATATCAAGCAGCGTAGCAGGTGACTTTTCTGTGCAGAATCGCTCAATCGCCTCAAGGCAAAGTTGTGTGGTCGGATGCGTGCCGGTGCCAAAAGCCATACCGGGGTCGAGCACAATATCAATACGCCCGTCTGTCGGCTCATCGCAGAAGGACGGGCGCACCCATAAATTGTTGCCAACCGGGATAGCCTGCCAGTCTTTCTGCCATGCCGTTTCCCAGTTCTGCTGTTCCAGCGTGGTTAACATGATGTTTTCGGATATAACCCCTTGGGTTAGTGCGGCAGCACTGATCTGTTGGCGCAAATCAGTTTCATTATTATCGATAACAAACCAGCCAACACGTTCTGTAAATGCGGAATCGACATCGGTTTCTTCAGCCAGCCCAAGGGCTCCGAGTTCATTGGTCAGAGACTCAAAGACTTCCTCTGTGATATCGGCCTCAGGAATTCTTAATTCAAGGCATTTTGATGCTTGCATCTTGGGCTCCCATTCTATCCAATACAGCTCCCTAATCTGGCAAGTTGCTAGGCAAGAGTTTGGAGGTCGATATTCTGGTGCAACATTCTTCTACATATCGAATGCGGGTGAAAGAAAATATCCGTAAAACCACTTCTAATTGCCGGGATACTGTGATTAAATTAACACTGGAGCCGGTGACTGGGGCATTGGCTTCATTTCTTCCCGGCCAGTTTGTGCTCATTGGCTTGCCCGGGATAAATGACCCGGCACCAGGTTATTTTGCCATCGCCTCCGCACCCGATGATCCGCAGGTCTTCGAATTTTTCATCAAAGATGCCGGCCCGTTGTCATCCTATCTGTGTGATATCGAAATCGGCGCCCAGCTCGAAGTGGAAGGGCCGATGGGCAAAGGCTTTGACCTGGCGCCATTCAAGGGTAATAACGTCTATTTGATAGGTGCCGGCACCGGTATTGCACCACTGCACAGTGTTTGTCTCAATATTGTTCATCACCGTG
>CAZUVA010000066.1:0-6162 GCA_964622755.1 uncultured Zetaproteobacteria bacterium | reverse complement strand
ACACTGACCATCATCATGCTGCCGTCCTTGCCGACCACTTCGTAATCGATATCGATGCCAACGATGGCATTGGCACCCAGGTCGTTAGCTCTGGCTTGGAGTTCGGTAAAAGCGATTTCACGAGCCTTGGCCAGTTCTTTTTCATAGGCACCGGATCGACCGCCAACAATGTCGCGAATGCCGGCAAACATATCCCGGAAAATATTGGTTCCCAGAATAGCTTCGCCGACCACGACGCCTTTATAGTTGGTGATATTCTTCCCTTCGATAGTCGGGGTAGTGCTGAGTAACATGCCTAATCCCCCTGAATCGTTGTTTGTATCATGTTAATTTCCCCGGAAGATGCCGGACTCCGGCTTGCTGACATCTGCTTTAATGCCGGATTTGGAGCAGGACAGTGTCACGGTTGTGAAATCCAGCGGAAATGATGCCGGTTTTCTTAAATCCAGAGTACCATGCAGTGATTTTACGCCGTCAGCAATAATATCGTAAGGAATGCTGGTGCAGTCGCCAGAACCGATAATAACCAGACGTGCCATTTTACTGTTGCTGGCAATCACGCCCGGCGTGCCATGATCAATATTATATGAATAGCCTGTCGCCGAGGCGCTAACTGCACCCAGCATCAGGGCAGGTAATAAAGCAGTGAATTTGCGTAACATGATTCTCTCCGGTGATTGTATTTTAAGAAGTCGTAAAAGCCTTCTCTGCTACAGTGGTGATTTTTTTATCAAGTCTGGCCGGTAAGCAACGTGATTATTTCCAAGTTTTCTCTCGTTGGTCGGCGTGATGGTATTGTGCTGAAGCAGGGTCGGCAAAGATTTCTTTTGTTTCCTCCGCCATTGGCTTCCCGTTTTTAGAACGTAATAATACGCCGCATGCGATTATCCAAAGAATTCCGCGATCAGTTCAGTCAGCATGAAATGCGCACCCATGGCCGAAAAAATGGCTTTGTGACCACGGGTCAGGAAGCACGATTGCTACACTGGCTACCGAAAATCGGCTTGCCGAAAGATAAAACCCTGCTCGATGCGGACTTGCCGTCAGCCTCCCCGATTGTCATGGAGATTGGTTTTGGCAATGGTGATTTTCTGGTGTATTTGGCCCAAACACATCCAGACTGGTATCTGGTTGGTGTCGAGATTTATTTACCCGGCGTGGCCAAGGCGGTCGGGCGTCTCGAAGATGCCGGCGTGATTGAACGCTGCCGCATTACCCAGTTGCCAGCCCAGTTTGTCTTGACGCATCAGGTGGCGGAGTCACAACTGGATGGTATATTCATCAATCATCCCGATCCGTGGCCAAAAGCCAGACACCACAAGCGCCGGATTATCCAAAAGGATTTTGCCGCCTTGATGGCAAGCCGTTTGAAAGCGGGCGGTTTTATCAAACTGGCCTCCGACAAACCGGATCTGGCCGAATGGATGCGTGATATTCTTGATGTCACTCCCGGTCTTCAAAATATAGCCGGCATTGGGGGCTTTATTGAGCGAAATGCGGACAGGCCGCAAACCAAGTTTGAACAGCGCGGTATTAAAGAGGGTCGTGATAGCCAGTTCCTGCACTATGTTAAAGCAGGGGGGTAATGAGTTCGCCTCAGGGCGCTGGATTACGCTTGCCCTGTTACGGTTTGAAGACAGTGTTTGGCAGTCAGTCATATAAACAGACGTAGATTCGGGAGGTAATAATGAAAACAATCATTGCGGCAATCGCGCTTATATTCGTACTCACAGCTAATGTGGGTACGGTATCCGCCCACGAGGGGGAACATGACGGTTATGAGCAGCATGAGTCCAGAGATCAAGGTGAGAAAGACAGGCATGAACATGGCGACAAGGACAAAAATCGAGGTGAACAGCACGCAGAAGATCGCGATGGCGCTAGCGGACATGCAGGCACTGTAACAGAGCCTGTTAACCACTTCTGGGATTGGGTGCCATTCTAAAATGGTATCATTGCAGCGATAAAAAAACGGAGGCACAAGCCTCCGTTTTTTGTATCTGTAAACTGAATGCTGGATTCGCGCTTGCTCGGGGTTAGCATCGCGCGATGCGCTTTGAACTTGCAGGTGATTTCGAACCACGTGGTGACCAGCCACAGGCGATAGCAGAATTGGTGAACGGTGTTGCCGAAGGACATCGGCATCAGACGTTGCTGGGTGTCACCGGTTCCGGTAAAACCTATACCATGGCCTGCGTGATTGAGCGGACCCAGAAACCGACATTGATTATGGCTCCGAACAAGACGCTGGCGGCTCAATTATACGGTGAATTCAAACAGTTTTTCCCCGATAATGCGGTTGAATATTTTGTATCCTATTATGATTATTATCAACCCGAGGCCTATGTGCCGTCCAGCGATACCTATATCGAGAAAGATTCATCCATTAACGAACAGATAGATCGCATGCGCCATGCAGCCACGCGGGCGCTGCTGGAGCGCGAGGATGTCATTATTGTGGCATCGGTGTCGTGTATTTACGGTTTGGGCAGTCCGGAAGCCTATGCTGATATGCTGCTTTATTTCGAGGTGGGCCGGGAGATGGACCAGCGGGCGGCAATCAATAAACTGGTCGAATTGCAGTATCAGCGCAACGATATGGATTTTCATCGCGGCACCTTTCGTTTGCGCGGCGATGTGCTGGAGATCTATCCGGCTCATGCCGAGGATTTTGCTATCCGGGTAGAATTTTTCGGTGATGAAGTTGATGCGGTAAGCCGTTTCGATCCGTTGACAGGAAAACGTATCGAAACACTGCATAAATATACCGTATTTCCGAAAAGCCATTTTGTTACGCCGCGTGACCAACTGCTGAAGGCCATGGATGCCATTCGCGATGAGCTGGCTGAACGGCTGGCTGAGTTGCATGATCAGAACATGCTGGTGGAAGCGCAGCGACTGGAGCAGCGCACTATTTTCGATCTCGAAATGATTCAGGAAGTGGGCTATTGCACCGGCGTGGAAAATTACTCGCGCCATTTGACCGGTCGTCCCTCAGGTGAAGCGCCGCCGACCTTGTTGGATTATCTGCCCAATAATGCACTGGTGGTGCTGGATGAATCACATGTCACTGTGCCGCAGATTGGTGGTATGTTCAAAGGGGATCGTTCGCGCAAGCAGACGCTGGTGGATTTCGGTTTCCGGTTGCCCTCGGCGCTGGATAACCGGCCATTGCAATTTCATGAGTTCGAAGCGGTAGTGCCGCAGGCGGTGTATGTGTCGGCTACGCCGGGGCCGTATGAACTGGAGCATTGCGGCGGCGTGGTGGTGGAACAGATTATCCGACCGACCGGCCTGATTGATCCGGCCGTGCAGGTGCGTCCGGCTATAACGCAGGTCGACGATTTTGTATCCGAGGCAAATGCAGTGGTTGCGCGCGGTTTTCGCGTGCTGGCGACCTGTTTAACCAAACGTATGGCCGAAGATTTATCGGAATATCTGAATAATCTCGGCATGAAAGTGCGTTATCTACATTCTGATATTGATACGGTAGAGCGTATGGAAATTCTGCGCGATTTGCGGCTCGGCGTATTCGATGTGCTGATCGGCATCAACCTGTTGCGCGAGGGTCTGGATTTACCCGAAGTGGCGCTGGTAGCAATTTTTGATGCCGATAAAGAAGGTTTTTTGCGCTCGGAGCGTTCACTGACCCAGACCATTGGCCGGGCCGCCCGCAACGTTGAAGGTTATGTGATTCTGTATGCGGATAAAGTCACCAACTCGATGCGGCGTGCCATGGATGAGACTGAGCGCCGACGCGAAAAACAGCTGGCGTATAATGATGAACACGGCATCACACCGGAAACGGTGAAATCGAAAGTGAAAGATATTCTCGGCTCGGTGTATGAAATGGATTACAGCCATATCCCTGAAGTTGCCGAACCTGAGCCGGTCAGTGCGGCAGAGAAAAAAGCGCGTATTCAGGAACTGGAACGGCTGATGACGGAGGCGGCTGCCGATCTGCGTTTTGAGGATGCGGCATCGTATCGGGATGACATATTGAAATTACAAGAGACACAGACGTATGACTGAAATACCTGAAATAAGCGACACTTCTATCCGAACCTGGCTGGGCAATATTTTTGCTGACAGAGGTAAACGATATTTCAAACAGGGAAGGGTGATCAATGTCGATGTTGCAGAGCAGTCCTCCGAATTAACGGGTGATGTACAGGGACGGCTGCGATCTCCTTATGCCGTACACATCCGCTTTAATTCGGATGCTGATATTCAAGGCCGCTGTACCTGCCCGGTTGCAGTCAATTGCAAACATGTGGCTGCTGTGCTTTATGCATGGATGGATGATCAGGAAGCAGCGGAAAGGGCCGTAGAGGAAGAAACAGCAGTGGTTTCACCCGGGGTATTTGCTTTCGGGCAATGGCTGGGGGCGCTGGAGCAGGTCAAGGATGGAAAGGTTACACATTATGAATACCCGGACAGTGTCAAGCAGCGGTTGCTTTATATTCTGGATGCGGATGGTGACAAGAATGTACGGCTGCATTTTATTTCTGCACGTATCCTGAAATCCGGTGGCTATGGCATACCCCAGCCTTATGAAGCCACCAATATTCTTACTTATCCGGTTCCGAAGTATGTGTTGGCTGATGATGAGAAGATACTCAGGGAAGTGGCGACAGATCGTTCGCTTTCGTCCATGCATGGATATCGTATCAAGGGGCCGGAAGGTTTAAGAATACTCAAACGCGCACTGGCGAGTGGACGTTGCCACTGGCAGAATAAAGATACACCGGCACTGAAACGGGGAGATAGGCGCCGGGGAGATTGGGGTTGGCAGCTCAATACAATGGGTGATCAGCATCTGACACTGCAGATGCCGGATAGCGAGGTTATCGTACCCACGTTACCGCCGTGGTATATCAATACAAAACTGGCGGCATGCGGGCCTGTGGAAAGCGGACAGCCAGCCGACGTGGCGGAAATTCTGCTCAATATTGCACCGGTTGAACTGGATTGTTCGGATGAATCGATTCATGCCGTGGCCCGCCAGTTGCCGGACGATGTTCCGGCACCTGTTCATCTCCATCATGATCACCGGGAAGTTAAGCCGCTTGCAATGATAGGCCTTAAATCTGTCAAACTGACGCACCGTTGGGGTTATCGTAGCGTCGAACAGTGTCATATTGCCGAACTCATATTCGATTATGATGGCAGAAAGGTGCCGTACTGCAGCCAGCCGGAGCCGGTGCGTACCATCCGGGGTGATAAAGTTATCGATTACGCACGTGATTTGGCCTTTGAAATGGAGATGGCCGAAGCTCTTGGGACTGCCGGGCTATATCCGATACAGGACGATAATCTCTCCAGTCCGTATAATTTTTCTGAACATACATTTGCGCTGCCGCATGATGACAGCTGGCCGGAATGGATGTTGTATGAAATTCCTGAATTGAAAGCTCGGGGTTTCAGTGTTGAAGTTGCTGATGATTTTGCTTTCAGGGTGGAGCATGCCACCGCATGGGATCTTAATCTGGGACAGAATCCTGAGCAGGGCGCGTCAGGCCTTTCAAACAATCTGATGGGGCAGGCTAGTTTTATGGTGACCCTTGATGGAGGTGAAGAGGTTGATCTCATCGATGCGCTGGCGCGCTGGGTGGGCAGCAAGCCGGAGTTGTTGAAAGCAGAATCACTGGCCCTGCTCAAAGAGAAAGCCCATGTCCCGTTGCCATTGTTGGATGGGCGTTTGCTGCCTGTGCCGGGTGAAATGGTCGCCAATATTCTGCATTTCATGATGGATGTATTTGCCAGCGGTAACACCGAAGATATTCAACTCTCCGCGCCCCAGATGCTGGCGCTGGAAACGAGTATCAGTGAATCGGCTGCACCCGTACGTATCAGCAGCAGTGTCTGGTTAAAGCAAATGAAGCAGCTGGTGGATATCGGCAATATACCTGCTTGTGATGTGCCGGAAACCCTGCGGGCGGAGTTGCGCGATTATCAGCTGGAAGGCTTGAGCTGGTTGCAGTTTCTGCGACAGATGGGGCTGGCCGGTATTCTGGCCGATGATATGGGGTTAGGGAAAACTGTGCAGGCGCTGGCCCATATTTTGAAAGAGAAAGAAGACGGTCGTTTGGAGTATCCGGCGCTGGTGCTTGCACCCACCAGTCTGATGCATAACTGGCGACGCGAGGCGGAGAAATTCAC
>CAZUVA010000065.1:0-6277 GCA_964622755.1 uncultured Zetaproteobacteria bacterium | reverse complement strand
CAGAGATCAAAACGCGGCTGGAAGCGTTGGCAGGGAAAATCCCCGGCTTGCTGAATATCGAGGTCGGCATTGATTTTCTCGAATCTGAACAATCCGCCGATGTGGTGTTGTACGCTGAACTGGAAAGCAGGGAAGCATTGAAAACTTACCAATCACATCCGGAACATCAGGCTGTCGTTCCACTCGTTAAAGAAGCAGCGATTGCCCGCACTGTAGTGGATTACGAAAATATTTAATCCCGCCTGCGATTATCCTTATAAAACAAGCTTGCCCGCGTCAGGCCTTTATCTTGATACCCTTTGCAATGAGCGATTCCTTGCATGCGGCAGCTGCATCAGTAAGCTGACGGGTGCTACACATCATCTGGGCATGGAGGGCATTATATGATTGAAGGCTCATGTCTGCGTATCTATCTGACAGAATCCAGCCGCATTGATGGCAAACCTGCCATGGAAGCGATTCTTGGCCTGTGCCGAAATGCCGGCTTGCGCGGGGTTTCTGTGGTGCGCGGCATTGAAGGTATGGGCTCGCATGGAGATGTTCACTCGACTTCATTTCTTGCACTCTCCAGTGACTTACCCCTGCTTATCGAAGCCATTGATACAAGTGATCGAGTCGAAATCGCCTTGCAACAGATGCGTCCGCACCTGGGTGAGTGTTTAACCGCCGTGTGGCCTGTTTCCCTGATGCGCAATGGAGAACTCGATGGAAATGGTTGATCTGCTAAAAAAAGTTCCACTATTCTCCGAACTGAATGAAAGTGAACTGGAATCGATTGCCGCGCTGGCTAGCAGTATTGAAATCCCAAAAAAAAACATTGTCGTGCAGGAGTTTGAGCCGGGAGATTCAATGTATGTCATCCTGGAGGGTGAAGTAAAAGTCTCAACCTATTCTGTTGACGGGCGTGAGGTTGTATTGGCACTGCTAGGCAAAGGTTCGTTCTTTGGAGAAATGTCTTTGCTGGATGAAGAGCCCCGTTCAGCCAATGTAACAACCATGGTAGATTCAAAATTTGCCAATATTCGCAGGTGTGAACTGGTGTCGCTATTGCTTGAACAACCGGCCATTTCATTGAAACTACTAACAGAAATTGCCTCCCGTCTGCGCAAAACCAGCCGAGTATTGGAACGTATCAGCAGCATGGATGTACCACATCGCCTGTACGCCTATCTGGTCGACCACTGCCAGCGCTTCAGCCAGCAGGATCACGACGGCTGGTGCACGACTGTGCTGCCAACCCATCAGTTACTTGCCGACCAACTTTCCACCAGTCGTGAAACTATCTCACGTGCAATCAGTCAGTTAAAAAAAGATGGTATTCTCGTTCAACGCGAAGGACGCGGCCAAATGCGTATTGATGTGGAAACACTGGAAGACATGCTGGACGATTTTTAACCCGTAATTTTCATGAGCAACCGTGGTAATGGCGCTGCAGTATTTATGATCATGCGGGTCAGAGAGACAGATTTACCCTGAAACCGGCCTGGCGGATACGTTCAGCTGTGATCTGCATCCGTACTTCATCCAACGCACTCAAATGAATGGCCTCTTCCTGCAATGAGGGTCGCGCAAGACCATACAGCAGGATACCCTGAACAGGCACTTTATCCCGTTTCAATTCCTTTAGGAATCCGATATAGGCAATCAGTTCATGCTCTGTGGGTGGCTGGCCATCCCAGGCAACCATACAAGTCTGAATCCATGTCGGACAGATTTCAGCCACAGCCGCAATTTGCCCGTACAGCCGTTCGGCATCGAGTTTGATGCCATTGATTCGCTGGATACCGGCATCGGTTACACTGTCTACCTTGATCCAGATTTCGCCATGATGTTTTGCCATATACGCCAGCCCTTTCTGTACATGTGGTTTATGTACATAGGAGCCGTTGGTAATCAACCGAAGCGGAACCGATAACCCGAATTGCTGCATCACCTCAACAAGCACCATGACCACTTGATCAAAGACTGCACTACTGGTCGGCTCTCCATTACCGGAAATGGCTACGTCACACAGACTTCGACAGGCTTCCGGTATGCATTGAGACATAAACGAGCCGTGCACAATGTCATCCAGCATTGCGGTCAGTTCAGTTCGCAACAATTTAAGTTCAATCTCCGGGGCCACGCCGCGAATAAGGCTGGGGACCTGACAATAAGCGCAGTGCCAGTTACAGGCATTGTTCGTATTCAGGTTAACACCGACAGAGACGCCGCCGGCACGACGGGAAACGACAGGATAAACATAGGTCATGCCAACCACATCACGGTCATGGTTTCTTGTGCTCAGTTGCTTACTCATATGTCTTGTTGTTCAAGTTGTGCGCAAACCAGCGACATTGCCGCTGTCACTTGGCTTAACTGATTCGGATGAATAACAAATGGAGGCATGGTGTATAAAAGCTTACCGAATGGCCGCAGCCAGACTCCCTGTTCGACCAGTTTCTTTTGGATCACCTCCACATCGACGGGTTGCCGCATTTCAACCACGCCAATTGCACCCTTGATACGCACATCTGCCACAGCATCAAATTCCCGGCAATCAGCCAGCTGTTGCTCCAGTTGCTGTTCAATAGCGGCAACGCGTGTTTGCCAGGGAGAATCCAGTAACAATTCGATGCTGGCCAAGGCTACGGCGCAAGCCAGTGGATTGGCCATGAATGTCGGGCCGTGCATCAATACGCCGGGTTGTTCACTGCCACTATCGGCGTGAATGCCATCGCACACACGAGCGGAACACAATGTGGCCGCCAGTGTCATATAACCTCCGGTCAGCGCTTTTCCGATACACATGATATCAGGCTGTATGCCTGACTGCTCACAGGCAAACATGGTGCCTGTACGGCCAAAGCCAGTGGCGATTTCATCACAGATCAGCAGCACATCGTATCTGTCACATAACCCCCGCACCTGGCGCAAAAACTCCGGCGCATAAAAACGCATACCCCCGGCTCCCTGGACTAGTGGTTCGAGGATCACGGCTGCGACTTCGTGCTGATGTTGATTGATCATGCCGGCAAATGATGCGATTTGTGATTCGTTCCACGCTTCGTCCGTTTGTGCTGTCGGGGCATCGGCAAAGAGTTGCTCGGCCAGCAGGCCGGAAAACAGATGATGCATACCCGATACGGGATCGCAGACACTCATGGCGCCGAAGGTATCACCGTGATAACCGCCGCGAATGGTCAACAATCTGTTTTTTTCGGGATGCCCTTGCGCCTGCCAGTATTGCAGCGCCATTTTAATAGCCACTTCCACCGACACCGAACCGGAATCGGTAAAGAAGACGTGGTTCATACTGGCCGGTGATATTTCGAGTAGCTTTCGGGCAAGATCTGCTGCGGGCTTATGGGTCAGGCCACCGAACATCACATGCGCCATATCATGCAATTGCCTTTCTATCGCCGCATTGAGTTCGGGCACATTGTAACCATGGATGGCGCACCACCATGAAGCCATGCCATCAATCAGCCGGTGCCCGTCCTCCAGTTCAAGATAAACACCTTCAGTGCGTTTGACCGGGTAAGCCGGTACAGGATGCAACATGCTGGCGTAGGGATGCCAGACATGTGCAGCCTCAAAATCCATCCAGTTCATGCCGCCGGTTTTTCCATATCAACCAGTCTTCCCGTGCCAATCAAATCTAGCGTCAAGCGTTCCACGACAATATATTTATCTTCCACCGAAGCGCCCTTGACCAGTTTTTCAACCTGCACAATCCGGCTTACCGCCGCCGTCAATTCAGGGCCTCGCCAGCAGCGCGACTCTTCTGCCACTTTCTGCCGGGCCTCGCCAAACACTTTGGCCGCACCCAGCGGATTTCTGTCGCGCTGCGACTGAAACCAGCGATACATCAGAATTTGCTGCAAACGTGTGCCCAGCCATGAAATCATCTGCACTTCCGCCACCTGCTGATCTCTGAGCAGGCGCATGGCCAATTGCACAGCGCCGGGTTTACGCATGGCAACGGCATGGCACCAGTCTTCCAGAGCATCCGGCGCCCGTTCTCCCAGCAGTTCAGCAATAATGTCGATGCCGAGTTCCTTGCCTGAACTGTTGTCATACCAGCGTAATCGTTCAATCATCTGGCGGGCGGCCAAACGCATGCCGAATAGACGCTCGGCCATCCACTGGGCTGCTTCGGGAGTAATCTTCAGGCTGGAGTTTATCAGCTCCTGATCCAGCCAACGTCGGAACCCGGCTTCATCGGGTAGCTTGAATTCGCACTGGGGCAGTGCAGACAGCGCTTTCATTTTTTTATGCAACGCCTTTTTCCAATCTATGCCGGGCGCACAGATAATTAGCCGGTTCTCTTTTCCCGACATGCCTGCCAACCGAAGCAAATGGTTGGCCTGCTTTGGATTAGCCGACTGAGCATTGCGCACCAGCGCATAACAACAGGACGGACCAAACAGTCCCTGATTTCTGGATTCTTCTTCAAAGCGGGCCAGTTCATTGATATCCAGACGCATACACAGCGCAGTTTCATGCCCCGGTTCCAGCAGTGATTCCGCTGCCTCAAACAGGGCATCGTGATCCTCTCCAAAAAGATAATAGACATGATGTTGAGGTGGCAGCAACTTGTCCGGATTTAATCTCATGACAAACAGTTAGGCTTCAGCAGTATTCATCTAAAATCCGGAGCGCAAGCGACTCACAGCATCATTGAGCCATTGTTTACTTAAATCTTTCGACAGACGTTCCCGGGAGGCCTCAATACTGGTCGGGCCACCCGTTACAAACACATCGCCGCGGCGCTGTATATTACCGCTTTGCCAGATCGTTTCCCCTTGCCGTGTGACGTCCACCGAGCCTTTAAATATCATCCGGTACTGGGTTGCGACACCAGCACTACTAAAGGCCGATGGCGTAAATGAGGGAACCGAGACACTCACATGAACCATGGCATGATGCTCCGGATCTGCCACATCGCCATCATTCACGATGGCATAGGAATCTGAGCGTAAATGCTGCCGAAACCTGACCAGTAGACCTTTTTCAGCATTGCCAACAACACTGATCGTTCGAACATCTGCAGGAATGACACCAACCTCATTACCATGCCCCACCAAATGATAACCACAGCTATTCAGCATCAGCAGGCCTGCTAACAGAACGGCCATCGAATCAATATACCGTATATATTTCATACTGGTTTCACCACAATATTAAGCAAGCGCCCCGGCACCAGAATCACCTTAACAATTCGCATGGCATCCAGCCATTTGCTGATGGAAACGTCAGCCTGTGCTGCTGCTATCGCTTCATCCTGACCTGCATCTTTGGCGATGGTGATTTCGCCGCGTTTCTTGCCCTGAATTTGCACGACCAGCGTAATCTCGTCCTGCGCCATTGCTGCTTCATCCACTTGCGGCCAGCTGCTGACCACCGCCATCTCTTCCATACCAAGCCGCTCACTGATTTCACAGGCAAAGTGGGGAACGAACGGTGCCAGCATGGTGGCAAGAGCCCTCATGCCTTCGTTGTAAGCTGCTTTGCCGGTAAGACCTGTTGCCTTATAAGCTTGTAAGCTGTTACTTAGCTCCATCAACGCGGCAATAGCCACATTGAAGGCAAAACCATGTTCAAATGCATGGGTCACTTTTTTGATGGTCGAATGAATGACCAGGCGAATGGCTTTTACGCTTGCTGCATCGTCATTGCTATCCCTCTCACCGTGAATGTCGTCCAGCTTTTGCAGCAATCTCCAGACGCGCCCCAGAAAACGGTGCGCACCTTCTACCCCTGCATCATTCCACTCCAGATCTTTCTCGGGAGGTGCAGCGAACAGGGTGAACAACCGTGCGGTATCCGCCCCGAAACGTTCGATAATAGCATTGGGGTCGACCGTATTGCCCTTGGATTTGGACATTTTGGTGCCGTCCTTGAGTACCATGCCCTGCGTCAGAAGATTTTTAAACGGCTCATCACCACCCTGCTCAGCCGTGAACAGGCCTGCATCACGCATCAGTTTGTGATAAAAACGGGCATAGAGCAGATGCAACACAGCATGTTCGACACCGCCGATATATTGATCGACCGGTGCCCAACGCTCGATGGCTTTGGCATCGACCATGGCTTCTAAATTACGTGGACTGGTATACCGGTTCATATACCAGGACGACTCCATAAACGTGTCGAAAGTATCGAGTTCACGCATCGCAGATTTACCGCACTGCGGGCAATCGGTATGTTTGAATGCTTCGCATTCGCTCAGGGGGGATGCTCCACCCGTCGGTTGCAAATATGTTGGCAATTCCACCGGCAGCTGGTCATCCGG